>JBFIDS010000242.1:0-5733 GCA_041603715.1 Paraconexibacter sp.
CGCCACCGAGGCGCAGCGGCGCCTCGTGGGACCCCGACGGTCCGTCGATCCGGACCTGTGCGCTGTGCACGGGCCGGCCGGCGGGCGTGGTCACGCGCGCCGTGACGGTGAGGTGCCCTTCGCTGTCGCGCAGGCGGGTGCGCACCCGCAGCCCGTCGACGGTGGTGCCGCCGCGTCGGACGAGCCGGATCGGCCGCCACGGCCCGACGGCGGCCGGAAGCGGACCCAGCCCGGGGGCGCGTCCGAGGAGCATCGTGCGCAACCAGCGGAGGTTGCCGTCGGGGACGAGGCGGGTCCGCCAGCGTTGGCGCGGGCGACGCTGACGGGCCAGGCTCGGCGCGAGCGCGCGGAACCGCAGCTCGAGGCGGTTGTTGGGCGCGAGGATCTCGGTGACGTCGACGGCATGCGCCTGCCACATCGATTCCCCGTGGAGGATCGCGTGGCCGTTCAGCCAGACATCGGCGATCGTGGCGAGCCCGTCGAAGCAGAGGAGCGATCGTTCTGAAGCGGGGCTCCTGGAGGGGTCGTCGGTGCCCTGCGGCATCGTGAACGCCAGCCGGTACCACCAATCCTCGGCGTCGAGATCGATGTCGGGTATCGCGCCGCCCGCCGCACGCAGGGCGCCCGCGACGGTCCCCGGGACCTGTGCCGCCACCCACGCGTCATCGTCCTGCGGCGCGCCGTCGCGGGTTCCGCGCGCCATCGTCCAGGTGTCGGGCAGGGGCACCTCGCCGGCGGCCGGCCGGCGGGACGGGGCGAGGACCGTCGACTCAGACGAGCTCGGCCAGGCCATTCAGCGCCTCGTCCCAGTGATGGGCCAGCGGGGTGACGCACGCGGCGGCGTCGAAGGGCCGCTGCCGTGCGATGCGCATCGCGAGGACCTTGCATCCGGCCGCGGTCTCGAGGAGGGCGGCGACTGGCTCGGCGCCCTCGGGTCCGAGCAGCCAGTCGACGTGGGCGGCGGCGAGCTCCGCGGCCGCTCCGGCCATGCGGGCGGTGGCGAAGATCCGGTCGTGGGGTGGCGGCTCGATCCCCGCCTCGATGGCGGGCCAGATCTCGTCGAGCCAGGCGCCCATGCGCACGAAGGGGTTCGCGGACGGTCGGCGGCGCAGGTGGACTCCCAGCCGGTTCCTCGCCGCCGCGCGCAGCGCCGACCCGTGCAGGCGCGGCCCCGCGTCGAAGCGGATGAGCTCGCTGTAGAGCGGCAGCGCCTCGTCCGCGCTCACGCCGGTCCTCAGGACGCCCGCGTAGTCGAGGCCCGAGAGGTCGTAGCAGCCGCCGTTGTGGAAGTAGGAGAGCTCTCTCGCCTCCGGGTCGATCGCGGCGACGATGATCGTCGTCTTCACGTGCTCGGCGCGATAGCTGAGCCCGCGTGTGTCCGGCAGGAACCAGGCGTCGGCCTCGGTCTGCACAGTCCGGCCGGCCCGGAGCTGTTCGGCGATCTGCGTCGCAGTATCGCGGTACGGCTGCTGCTCGTGGATCGAGATGCCGAAGAGGTCGCGCAGATCCTCCTCAGCGGGCTTGAAGAACGTCCACTGGTCGCCCTCGAAGTCCCCGGCGAGCGTGCTCCCGAGAGCCGCCCGCGGTTCGTCGCCGCGCGCGTGCAGCAACTCGATGATGACATCCGTGTAGCAGTTCGTCTCGGGATACAGCCGCTGCGGCGCGTGCAGCATGTGGGAGACGTGGGTACCCGCGGCGATCCCCGCGAGCCGCAGACGGGACGGGGCGGACGTCGTCACGTCAACCTCAGCAGCCCACGCAGTTCGGGGTCCCAGCGATCGATCTCGAGGCCGTGGTGGAACAGCAGCGCGAGCGTGATGCGCTCGAGCCCGAACCCCAGACAGGCCGTGTGGACGGGCCCGCCGTCGGCGCGGTGGATGCCGAAGCGGCTCGAGAAGTGGTCGCGGTGGTAGTTGAACGAGGCGACCGCCGTCGGCTCCTCCCCGCCGATCGCGACCGCGATCTCGAACTTCAGCGCCTGCTCGCGCTGACCCGAGGCGAGGATGCGGCCCTGGCGGCCGAAGAACGGGTCGGTCGCGACGTCGTGCGACGGCTCGAGCTGCAGTGCGCCGATGATGTCGAGCGCCCGCTGCAGCCACGTCGCACGCCACGCCGTGACCGCTTCCGGTGCGCCGATGCGGACGATCTCGCGCTGGTGGAACATCTGCATGCGCGCGGGATCGTGCGACGGCTCGTGGCGGAAGACGTAC
Organism: Paraconexibacter sp.; assembly: GCA_041603715.1. Taxonomy (GTDB): domain Bacteria; phylum Actinomycetota; class Thermoleophilia; order Solirubrobacterales; family Solirubrobacteraceae; genus Paraconexibacter. The sequence goes on from JBFIDS010000242.1 coordinate 2,211, forward strand.
GTGCCGCCCGCGTCGACGACGATCCCGTCGGGCGCGAGCGGCTCGCGCTCGGCGATCGCCGGGTAGACCGGGTAGCAGCCCGCCGGGGTGAGGACGACGTCGCTCATCCGCTGATGCTCGGACCAGTCCTCGTGGCAGGTCGCCCGCCGGCTCTGCTCGGCGGCCTGGGCCTCGTCGCCGTCGAACGCGAAGATCGTCGCGCTGAGGTGCGGGAAGGTCGCGGGATAGCCGCTCGTCTCGAGGTGGTGGCGCGACATCACGGGCGGGAAGCGCAGGGGCTCCGCCCGATCTCCGGCGGCGGCCTCGTCGATCAGGGCGTCGACCGCTCGTCGCACGCGCTCGAACCCCGCGCCGCGGCCGTAGATGCCGGGGACGCCTCCGTCGATGAGCAGGCCGCCGCCCAGGAGCTCGGCGAGGAACTGCCGCTGGGCGGGCGCCGCGGCGCCGATGACGGTCATGTCAGACCTCCTTCGCCACGAGCAGCAGGCCCGCGTCGGTGGTGTGGATCCGGTCGTTGGCGATCATGAGGGACGCCGACATCGCGTCGCGCAGATGGCGGCCGATGCTGAAGGCCGTGTCGTTGCGGTATCCGGAGATTCCGCACACCTCCATCGCGCCGCGGCAGATGTCCGGTGCCTGGGTCGAGGCGACGAGCTTGAGGGTGTTGAAGCGCAGCGCGGAGGCGAGCGTCTCCAGGGAAGACGGGTCACCCTCGGGCACCGCTTCGAGGTCCGCGAGCCCCGCGGCGACGACGCTGCGCATCGGCGAGAGCTCGCAGCTGAGCTGTGACAGACGGAGCGCGGCCGTCCGGGCCTGATCGGGGTCCCGGCGGGTCGCGGTACGGACGCACTCCCGGGCCCGGTCGAACGCGTCGGTCGCGATGCCGAGCCAGACGTGGGACCAGAGGACGTGCGACAGCGGCGTCATGGACACCGCTGCGACCTGGCTGAACGGCACCGGGAGCACCTGGGCGGAGTCGCACCGGCCGCGCACCGTGAAGCCGGGTGAGCACGTCCCGCGCATGCCGAACGTGTCCCATTCGCCGGCAGGCTCGAGCTGCACCTGATCCCGCGAGATGAGCACGGCGACCTGGTCGCCGGGTTCCGACTCGGGCGCGCGGCGGAGGGTCACGAGGAAGTCGTCGGCTGTGGCGCCGTAGCTCACGGTCGGCGCCCGCTTCTCGAACGAGACGCCGCCCGGACGCCGGATCACCGGGGCCATCGAGCGGCCGAGGTCGCCCCCCGTCCCGATCTCGGAGGTGACGGAGGCGACGAGCCGCTGCTCGGCGGCGATCCGCTCGAGGTGCGCGGCGATCCGGCCGCCGGGCTCCGCGTGCCGGGCCAGCGTGAGCACCTGGACCTGGTGCATCGCGAAGATCATCCCCGTCGATGCGCACGAGCGGCCGAGCTCGAAGCACGTCCGCGCGATGTCGCCGAGGGGGTGTCCGGGGCCTCCGAACGCGGTCGGAATGCCGGCGGCGAGCGCGCCTGCCGCCCTGAGGGCGTCGATCGCCTCGATCGGGAAGCGTGCGTTGCGGTCGACGTCCTCGGCGTGAGGGGCGGCGACCCGGACGCCGATGTCCCGGCCGATCGCGGACAGGGCGGGGATGCGGGGGGGCGCGGAGGCGCTCACGGCCCGGCCACGGCGCGCAGGCCGTCGGCGGCGGTCGCGATCGACGCGATCGAGGAGAAGACCTCGCGCGTGAGGAGCCGATCGGGGAACTCGAGGTCGAGATCCTCCTCCACCGCGAGCATCAGCGTGACGCTCGCGTGGGAGGTCATGCCGCAGGCGTAGAGGTCACTGTCGTCGTGGAGGTCGGCCGGAGCGATCGCGAGCCGCGCGTGCTCGATCACCAGGCGCCTGATCCTGTCGTTCATGCTGCTCCTCCGGTGGGATCGGCGAAGGTCGCGAGTGCGACAGCGGCAGCGATCGCACCCTCGTGGGTCAGGCTGATCTCGACGCTCTGGACGCCGTCGCGCTGCGCGAGCTGCGCGGCGGCGCCCGAGAGCCGGGCCTCCGGAGCGCCCTCGGCGACGCGGTGGACGGCGATCGCCGTCCACGGCAGCGGGTCGTCGCGGCGCGGTCGCAGGACCTTGACGACGGCCTCCTTGGCGGCGAAGCGCGCTGCAAGGCGCTCGGCGGCCAGGCCCTCGTCGCGCCTGCAGTCCTCGATCTCGGCCGCGGTGTAGACCCGGCTCAGATAGCGGTCGCCCCAACGTTGCAGGGCGGCACGGACGTCGTCGACGGATGCGACGTCGAGCCCGATGCGGAAGCCGACGCCGGCTCCCCCCGGTCGGGGCGTCGTCAGGGTGTGGCGCATCGGTCAAGAGTGCGGGGGGACGACCGCCCTCTCGGGGGAACCTCCCGGTGCGGCACGGGTGAGACCTCTCCCCCTCGCTCGGCCCGCGTTCCCCCGGAGGTCGCGTCCTCGCGCGGTGTGCTGTGCGCATATGCCCGAGAGTCACGACCCGTCCGGATCCCCGGCGACGCTGCTGCTCAGCCTGCGCGGAGATGTCCTGCGGGTGGACCCCGCGTGGGCGAAGATCACGGGGAGGGACATCGCCGCCATCGCCGTCGGCGATGTGTGGCCGCTCGTCGCGCCCGACGACCACGCCAGGCTGCTCTCGGCCATCGACGCGGTCGCGGCCGGCGCGGAGCAGGCCGCGATGCGCATCCGGATCCGGCGGGGCGTGGACGAAGACGTTCCGACGGAGGTCGAGCTGGTCCTCGTCGACGAGGGGGCGGCCGCACCGATCGTCGCCCTGACGATCGTGGCGATCGCGACGGCGAGCGGAGCGCCGACCCCGGGCATGGTCCACGAGGCCTGGCGTCAGGGGCGCTTCACCCTCGTCGCGCAGCCGATCTACGACGGTGCCGCGCACGACATCGTGCGCCACGAGCTGCTCCTGCGCATGGTGCAGCGGGACGGCCGCGAGGTTCGTGCCGGGGAGTTCTTCCCCGCCGCCGAGCGCCTCGGTCTCGCGGTCGACATCGACTGCTGGGTGGGCGGGCGCGCGGTCGGCCTGCTCGCCGCCGACGTCGGCGGGACCTCGATGCTCGAGGTCAACGTCGCGGACGCCACGATTCGCCACCCCGACCCCTTCCTCCGGACGCTCGAGGTCATCCTCGACGCGGCCGCCGTCGAGCCGAGGCGCCTCACGGTCTCCCTCCCGGGAGCGGGCGTGACCGCCGATCCGGAGGCGGCGCAGCAGTTGCTCGCGGGACTGAAACGGCTGGGGGTCCAGTCGGCGCTCGATCACATCGACGGCACCGATGACGAGCTCGCGGTCATCGACCTGCTGGCGTTCGACGTCATCAAGATCAGCGGTCGGCTCGCCGCGGCCGCGACGGACGGCGAGGACGGCCTCACCCGCCTCACGGAGGTCATCGAGGCCGCTCACCGCCGGGACGCGGAGGCGACGATCTCGTCGATCGACAACCCGGACACGCTGCGGCTCGCGCGCAACCAGGGTGCTGACGCTCTCCAGGGCTTCGAGCTCGGGGCGCCCACACGGGCGCGGAC
>JBFIDS010000243.1:0-5670 GCA_041603715.1 Paraconexibacter sp.
AGGTGCAGGCGAAGGGTCGCGTCGAGGACCGGGGTCCCCGAGACCGGGATGGCGAAGAGGAGGTGCGCCGAACGGGCGACGTCCACGGTGAGAACGCCATGCGGGGGGCTCGGGAGCGCCGGGGCGAGGACCGACGGGTCCGAATCGCCGCTGACCCGCACGTCCTCCGCCAGGGCGACGGAGGCCGGGCCCAGCGCTGCGATGGCCGCGGCCGCTCCGGCGAGGACTCGGCGCACCGGCCGGCCCCGCGATCTCAGCGCGCGGCGGTCTGGACCATCGGCAGCGACGACTCGAGCGCGAACTTGCCGTTCGCGTCGGTCGTGCCGGCGAGCGGGTAGTTCCCGCTGAAGCACGCGTCGCAGTGACGGTCGGGCTGGCCACGGACCGCTTCGTAGACGCCGGGGAGCGAGAGGTACGCGAGGGAGTCGCAGCCGAGGTGCTCGGCGATCTGCGCGACGTCGCGGCCGTGCGCGACCATCTCCTCGCGCGTCGACATGTCGACGCCGTAGTGACAGGGGTTCTTGATCGGCGGCGCGGAGCTGCGCATGTGAACCTCGCGCGCGCCCGCGTCGCGGAGCATCTGCACGATCTGCCGCGTCGTGTTGCCGCGCACGATCGAGTCGTCCACGACGACGAGCGACTTGCCCGCGACGACCTCGGGCAGCGGGTTGAACTTCAGCCGCAGGCCGTGCTTGCGCAGCTCCTGCCCGGGCTGGATGAAGGTGCGAGCGATGTAGCGGTTCTTGACGAAACCCTCGCCCTGGGGGATCCCCGACTCGCGGGCGAAGCCGCGGGCCGCCGGGTTGCCGGAGTCCGGCACCGCGATGACGAGATCCGCGCCGGGAGCCGGGGCCTCTCGCGCGAGGACCTCGCCGAGGCGCTCCCGCGCGATCTGCAGCGAGCCGCCGTTCATGTGCGAGTCCGGGCGGGCGAAGTAGATGTACTCGAAGACGCAGAAGGCCGGACGCTGGTCGGGGTCACCGCCGACGTGACGGCTCTCGAGGCCGTCGGCGCTGAGGACGACCATCTCGCCCGGCAGCACGTCGCGGACGTAGTCGGCGCCGATCGTGAGGAACGCGCAGGACTCGCTCGCCACGCACCACGCGTCTCCGAGCCGGCCGAGGACGAGCGGGCGCACGCCGGCCGGATCGCGGAACGCGACGACGCGGTCGTTCGTCATGACGACGGTCGAGAACGCGCCCTTCAGCTGCGGCACGACCGCGGCGACCGCGTCCTCGATGCGCTCGGCCGGGTGGCTCGCGAGGGCGGCGGCGATGATCTCGGAGTCCGAGGTGGAGGTGAAGCTCACGCCCTGCTCGCGGAGCTTCGCGTGCATCTCGACGGCGTTGATGAGGTTGCCGTTGTGCGCGAGGGCGAGCTCGCGGCGGTTGCCCCCCGACCCGGCGGACCGGTGGACGGGCTGCGAGTTCTCCCACTCGTTGGAGCCCGTCGTCGAGTAGCGGACGTGGCCGATCGCGAGGTCGCCTCCGAGGGCCTGCAGGTCGTGCTCCTTGAAGACCTGGGAGACGAGGCCGAGCGCGCGCTGGGTGATGATGTACCCGCCGTCGTCGGCAGCGGCGATCCCCGCGGACTCCTGTCCACGGTGCTGGAGCGCGAAGAGCGCGAAGTAGGCGAGACGTGAGACGTCGTGCCCGGGACCGTGGATGCCGAAGACCCCGCACTCGTCGCGGGGGCCGTCGCGGTCGGGCGTGTCCGTGTCCGCCATCGGAAGGGAAGCGCTGAGCATGATCCGTTGCCGCGAAGCGACCTCGTCCAGCGTAGCAGCGGCCGCGGGGGCCACCGTGCGCACGTCCCCCCAGCGGGTCGCGGCGTTTGCCGGAAGGAGCGGGGACGGACGGCGTGGCATCGTGTCGCGCGATGTCCACCGCCACCACGGCGCCCGAGGGGCGTGTGACCGACCCGACGCGCCCGCCGCTGCTGAGGCTCTGGCAGTACGCGGACCGCCACCGCCGCGCGGCGATCCGGGCGGCGCTGTGGAGCGTCCTCAACAAGATCTTCGACGTCGGCCCCGAGCTGCTCATCGGCATCGCGGTCGACGTCGTCGTGCGGGGCGGCGATTCGCTCGTCTCGTCGGCCCTCGGCATCGAGGACCAGTTCGACCAGCTCCTCGTCCTCGCGGCGCTCAACGTCGCCGTGTGGATCGGCGAGTCCGTGAGCCAGTACCTCGCCGACCTCGCCTGGCGCAACCTCGCGCAGACGATCGAGCACGAGGCGCGCATGGACGCCTACGCGCACGTCCAGCGCCTCGAGCTCGGCGCGCTCGAGGACCGGGAGTCGGGGGATCTCCTCGCGGTCCTGAACGACGACGTCAACCAGCTCGAGCGCTTCCTCGACACGGGGGCCAACCAGATCATCCTCACGGTGATGAACGTGCTCCTCGTGGGGCTCGTGTTCTTCGTCATCTCCCCGTTGCTCGCGCTGCTCGCGTTCCTCCCGATCCCGGTGATCGTCGTCGGATCGCTCCTCTTCCAGCGCCGGCTCGGTCCGCTCTACGCGGTCGTGCGCGCGCGGGCGGGCGACATCGCCGGCGTGCTGGGGAACAACCTCGCGGGCCTCGCGACGATCCGGGCGTTCACCGCCGAGGAACGCGAGGTCGCACGCGTCAGCGCCGCGTCCACGGCCTACCGCGAGGCGAACCGGGACGCGATCCGCGTCTCGAGCGCGTTCGTCCCCCTCATCCGCCTCGCGATCCTCGCCGGGTTCACGATGACGCTCGTCGTCGGCGGCAAGGCCGCGCTCGATGGCCGCCTCGAGGTCGGCGCGTTCAGCGTCCTCGTGTTCATGACGCAGCGGCTCCTGTGGCCGCTCACGACGCTCGGCGAGGTGCTCGACCTCTACCAGCGGGGGATGGCCTCGACGCAGCGGATCCTCGACCTCATCGACGTCCCCGCGCGGATCGTCGGCGGCGACCGCGACCTGCCGGCGCCGGACGGCATGCCGACCGGGACGCGAGGCGCCGTCTCCCTGTGCGGGGTGCGGTTCGCCTACCGGCACACCGGGGGCGAGCATCCCGAGGTGCTGCGCGGGCTGGACCTCGAGGTGCCGGCCGGGGAGACCCACGCGATCGTCGGTCCCACCGGGGCGGGCAAGTCGACGCTCGTGAAGCTGCTCCTGCGCCTCGAGGACCCGACGGAGGGGACGATCACGCTCGACGGGGTGCCGTTGCCCGAACTGCGCCTGCAGTCGCTGCGCGGTGCCCTCGGCTACGTCGCCCAGGACGTGTTCCTCTTCAGCGGCACGGTCCGCGACAACGTCGCCTACGGGCGCCCGGGCGCGGACGACGAGGCGGTCCGCGGCGCGCTCGCCGCCGCTGAGGCGCTCGGCTTCGTCGACCTCCTCCCCCACGGCCTCGACACGCTCGTCGGCGAACGCGGGATGAAGCTCAGCGGAGGCCAGCGCCAGCGGCTCTCGCTCGCGCGCGCGATCCTCCGCGACCCCGAGGTCCTCCTCCTCGACGAGGCGACCGCGTCGGTCGACACGGAGACCGAGGCGGCGATCCAGCGCTCCCTGCGGACGGTGAGCGCCCAGCGCACGACGATCGTCATCGCGCACCGGCTGTCGACCGTCCGCCATGCCGATCGCATCCACGTGCTCGTCGACGGCGAGATCGTCGAGTCCGGCGCGCACGAGGAGCTCGTGTCCCGGGGCGGGCGTTACGCGGCGCTCTGGGCGGTGCAGGTCGGCGAGGCGGGCGCAGCGACCTGACGCGCCGTCCCCACCCCTGGGCCACCCTCGCCGCACGGGCCGGACGCCGCCGCGCGGCTCAGGCCACCGGGACGGACTGCTCGACCGCCCGCGTCCCCGCGATCACGCCGAGCATTCGCGCCTGCTCGTCGCGGATCGCGTGCATGAAGATCTCGAGGAGCCCGGCGAGCAGGTCGGCCTGCTCGTCCCTGATGCGGGCGAAGCTCTCGCGGGTGAGCGTCCGCACGCGGGTGGGACCCTCCGCCGTGACGCGGAGCGCGTGCGGGCTGCCGGTGACGAGGTTGACGTCGCCGAAGCACGTGCCGGGCGGCAGGCTCGCGATGCTGCGCTCGGCGCCGTCGGCGCGCGCGAGGGACTGGCGTACGCGGCCCGACATGATGATGAACACGCCCGCCTCGGCGTCCCCTTGCTCGACGATCGTCTCGCCGTCCTCGAACTCGAGTTCGTCCATGGTCGATTCGAGGAGATCGACGAGTCGCTCGTCGACGCCGGCGAGGAGGGGGTGAGCGCGAAAGTCGAGGTCGTCCTCGGGCACCGCGCCGTCCCCGTAGCGGTCGAGCAGCTCCTGCTCCATCCACTCGATCGCCGCCGCCCGCGTCGTGAAGCGCACGGTCGGGGCGTCGCTGTCGGGGTCGGGGAGCGTCGGCTCTTCGTAGTCGATGAGGACCGGCTCACAGCCCCACCGGCGCAGCATCGACCTCACGCCGAGCAGCAGCCGCCGCGAGACGTCCGCAACGTCGTCGATCGACCGGACGTCGAGCGCGACGAAGTCGAGGTCCCGCCCGTCCGCGCACATCTGGCGCACGACGGACTCCGCGCCGGCGAACAGCAGGTCCCCCTGCAGCTCGTAGATCCGGGCACGGTCGCCGTACTCCTCGAGGACACGGCGATCGGCTTCGGGCCGTTGGAGCACGGACGGCGCGTCGAGGAGGTCGTAGCTCGTCCGTACGGCGCTGCGCGCGCCGCGGGTGACGTGGAAGGCGTGGAGCTCGAGGTCGTCGGAGAGCCGCCGACACGCGGCGACCCCGCGGACGCTGTTCCCGTGCGCGTCGAGACGCGGGGAGAACACCGCGATGGCGAGCTGCCCGGGGAGCACCGCGAGGATCCCGCCCCCGACCCCGCTCTTCGCCGCCATCCCGACCTCGGCGATCCACTCGCCGGCGGCGTCGTACATGCCGCACGTCGACATGACGCTGAGGACGCGCTCGGCGACCGCCGACTCCACGGCACGCTCCCCCGTCGTCGGGTTGACCCCGTTGTTCGCGAGGGTCGCTCCCATCATCGCGAGGTCCCGGCACGTGACGAGCACCGAGCACTGGCGGAGGTACACCTCGACCGCGTCCTCGGGCGTGGTCCGCAGCTTGCCGTTCTCCTCGAGCATGTAGCTGATCGCCCGGTTGCGGTTGCCCTCCCGCAGCTCGTCGGCGAGCACGTCCTCGTCGATCGCCAGGGACCGCGCCGCGTACGTCTCGTAGAGCGCGTGGATCCGCGCGGACTGTTCCCGGCACGCGTCGCCGGCGACGAGGCTCGCAGCCGCGATCGCCCCCGCGTTGATCATCGGGTTGCGCGGGCGGCCGGTGACCGGATGGAGGCTGATCTCGTTGAACGCGTCGCCGGAGGGCTCCATGTCCATCACCGCGTCGACACCCGCCTTGCCCCGGTCGGTGAGCGCGAGCCCGTACGTGAACGCCTTGGAGATCGACTGGATGCAGAACGGAACGTCGGTGTCCCCCGCCTCGTAGACGTTCCCGTCGGCCATCGCGATGCAGATCCCGAACGCGTCCTCGTCGATCCCCTCGAGGGCGGGGAGGTCCAGCGGCTCCCCGCGACGGTCCTCACGCAGCTCCTCGTGGAGCCGCAGGAGGAGGTCGGTGATGAGCGAGGTCCCGGCGTCGGCCATGCGCGCGAGCGTAGCGGGGGAACCCCGCCGGCCCCCTCGGCGTC
>JBFIDS010000244.1:0-5643 GCA_041603715.1 Paraconexibacter sp.
GACGACGCCGAGCTCGAGGCCTTCCGCGGACTCGCCGCCCAGGGCGGTGCCCGTCCGACACCGGTCATCGACCGCCAGTACTTCCACTCGGTGTACTTCCGCGAGCCGAGCGGGGTGCTGTTCGAGCTCGCCTCCCGGGACATCGGCTTCGCCGTCGACGAGCCTGCGGAGTCGCTCGGCGAGGCCCTGCTGCTCCCCCCGCAGCACGAGCACCTCCGCGACCGCCTCGAGCAGGTCCTCACGCCGATCACCAACCCCCGGGCCGCGGCGGCGTCGTCGTGAGCGCCCCCCGACACGACGGGCCCCTCCCCCGCCGCATCCGGCCCGCCGCCGACGGCGACGGCGTGGGGACGCTCGTGCTCCTCCACGGGCGGGGCGCCGACGAGAACGACCTGTTCGGGCTGCTCGACGTCCTCGACCCCGACCGCCGGCTCACCGGCCTCACCGTCGGCGGGCCCTTCCGCCTCCCGCCCGGCGGCCGCCACTGGTACGTCGTGCCGCGGGTCGGGTACCCCGACCCGGCGACGTTCGGCGCCTCGCTCTCGGAGCTGGCCTCCCTCCTCGACGACGAGCTCGGGCTCGACTGGTCGCGCACCGTCATCGGGGGGTTCTCCCAGGCTCCGTCATGTCCCACGCACTCGCGCTCGGCTCCGGCCGCCTGACCCCGGCCGGGCTGCTCGTCATGAGCGGGTTCATCCCGACGGTCCCCGGGTGGGACGCCGACCTCGCGGCGCACCGCGACCTCCCCGTCATGACCACGCACGGGACGGAGGATCCGGTGATCTCGGTCGAGTTCGCCCGCGACGCCCGCCGGCGCCTCGAGTCGGCCGGCCTCCCCGTCACCTACCGTGAGTCCCCGATGCCGCACACGATCGACCCCAGGATCGTCCCCGATATCCAGGAGTGGGTGGGTGACCGCATCGGGCTGCCGACCTGACCGCGCCGGGGGAGCGGGAGGACGCCGAACCCCGCCGCCCGCCCCCCGGGACGTGTCAAACCCGGTTCCACCGGGAAGATGACCGATCGGACACCGGAACTTCTGCCGTCCTGCGGCGTCTTTCACAGTGTGTGCAGCGCCGCGGGCCGTGGCGCGCTCCGCTTCGCCCCGTCCCGCCCCTCTCCGCCAGAAGGAGGTCGCCGCTCCGTGCGACTGTCGCTCCCCCTCGCTCTCCTCCTCACCCTGCTCATCGCGGCCCCAGCGTCCGCGAGCACGAAGCAGTTCACGCTCTTCGAGGCGCCCGGCGCCCTCGTGGACGAGGGCCAGCGTGACGCGACGCTCGACGAGGTGGCCGCGCTCGGCGCCGACGGCGTGCGGATCCTCGTCAACTGGAACCGCGTCGCGCCCGATCCGACGAGTTCCCGCAAGCCGACCTTCGACGCCACCGACCCCGCCGCGTACGGCAGCGGCTGGGCGCGCTACGACGCCGCGGTCGATGCCGCGCGCGAGCGGGGCCTGCGAGTGCTCCTCACGATCACCGGCGGCGCTCCGTTCTGGGCGACCTCCACGGGCAAGGACGCGCTCACGCGTCCCGACCCGGACATGTTCGAGGCCTTCGTCTTCGCGGCCGGCAAGCGCTACGCGGACCGCGTCGACCTCTGGTCGATCTGGAACGAGCCCAACCAGCCGCAGTTCCTCCTGCCGCAGTTCGCGGGCGGCAAGCCCCAGAGCCCGAAGATCTACCGTCGGCTCTACATCGCGGGCAAGCGGGCGCTCATGAAGAGCGGCAACAGCAAGGACCGCGTGCTCGCCGCGGAGACGTCCCCTCGCGGCAACCCGCGGATCGTCGCCCCCCTCGCCTTCCTGCGCGGCTTCCTCTGCCTCGACTCCAAGTACCGCAAGTCGAAGAGCTGCGGGAAGATCGACGCCGAGGGCTGGGCGCACCACCCGTACTCCACCCGCCAGGGGCCGTACTTCGTCAGCGACAACAAGGACGACGTCACGATCGGCACGCTGAGCCGCCTCACCCGCGCCCTCGACAAGGCCGCCCGGGCCGGCGCGATCCGCCGGGGCATGCCGATGTACCTCACGGAGTTCGGCATCCAGTCCGAGCCCGACGACCTGAGCGGCGTCCCGCTCTCGACCCAGGCCGACTACCGGTCGATCAGCGAGTTCATCGCCTACGCGAACGGCCGGGTCGCGGGCTTCTCGCAGTACCTCATGCGCGACTCCGATCCGTTCCCGTTCCCCGGCGCGACGAAGTACAGCGGCTTCGAATCCGGCCTGCGCAGCCACACCGGCAAGGAGAAGCCCGCCTACGAGGGCTTCCGCCTGCCGCTCGTCGCGCACCGGTACGCGAAGAAGCGGATCCGCCTCTGGGGCTACGTGCGCCCGGCGAAGTCCCGCACGAAGGTCGAGATCACCTACGCCAACCACGGCGGGCGCAAGTGGCGCAAGCTCACCACGCTCACGACGAACAGCCGCGGGTACTTCTCGACGCGGCGCAAGACGAGCGACCCCCGTCGCCGCTACCGCGTGAGCTGGGTCGCCCCGGACGGCAAGAAGTTCCAGGGCCCGGTCACGAAGAGCCGCTCCCTGTCGCGGTAGCCGGACGGAGCCTCAGGCCGGCTTGCGCGCGATGAGCAGCAGCGTGTGACCGGCCGTCGCCGCGCGGGGCCGTGAGCCCAGCGTGACGTCGACGGGGTGCAGTGCGCGCTGCGCCGCCCGGGGCATCCGGCGCCACGCGTAGGTGACGGCGTGGAGCTCCGGCTCGAGGCCGGCTCCGCGGGCGAGCGCGACGAGCCTGCGCGGCGAGATCGGCACGTCGTCGGGCGTTCCGTGCACCGCCGTCCCCAGCCCGATCCGGTTCGCCATCGCGAGCGCGGCCCCGACGGGGTGCCAGAGCCCGGGCTCGATCGCCACGGCGAACCCGCCCGGCCGCAGCAGCCGGGCCGCCTCGGCGAACACCGGCTCCAGCGGCTGCTGGAAGACGACGTGGTGCAACACGAGGCGGTAGAGCACCGCGTCGAACGAGCCCGCCCTGAGCTGGTCGAGCTCGCCGGCGCGACCGGGTGCGGCCGCGTCGGCGCGGCCGGTCTCCACGACGGACTCCGCGCGCGCCGGATCGAGGTCGTTGGCGGTCAGCCGCCAGGCCGGGGCCGGGAACAGATGGCGCCCGGGGTGCCACCCGCACCCGATCGACAGCACGTCCCCCCCGCCGAGCAGGTCGGTCCGGGCGCCGAGGATGTGCCGCTCGCGGGCGTGCATCCACCCGTAGTGGGCCTGGAGCGTCGCCTCGCGCGAGAACCGGTCGAGGAGGTTGTCGGGGTCGTACTCCTCGCTCACGACGGGCGCGCGGTCACGGTCGCAGCAGCGACGTGCCCGTCATCTCGGGCGGCTGCTCGACCCCGAGGAGATCGAGGACCGTCGGCGCGACGTCGGCGAGGATCCCGCCCTCGCGCAGGGCGAGGGCGCCGGCGTCGGTGCCCTCGGGCGTGACGACGATCAACGGGACCGGGTTCAGCGAGTGCGCGGTGTTCGGCGACCCGTCCGGCTCGAGCATGTGGTCGGCGTTGCCGTGGTCGGCGGTGACGAGGACCGCTCCGGGCGGGTGAGGCCCCTCGAGGACCGTGCGCACGACGTCGCCGAGGCAGGCGTCGACGGTCTCGATCGCCGACACCGCCGCGGGGATGACGCCCGTGTGCCCGACCATGTCGGGGTTCGCGAAGTTGATGACGCCGAACGCGGGCGCGTCCTCGGTCCAGCCGCGGACGAAGAGGTCCCGCGCCTCGTGCGCGCTCATCTGGGGCTTGTGGTCGTAGGTGGGGACGTCGCGCGGGGACGGCGCGAGCTCGCGGCGCTCCCCCGGGAACGGCCGCTCCTCCCCGCCGTTGAAGAAGTACGTGACGTGCGGGTACTTCTCGGTCTCGGCGACGTGCAGCTGCGGGCGGCCGAGCCCGGCGACCGTCGAGGCGAGCGTCACCGTCGGGCGGTCGGGTGTGAAGGCCACGGGCCAGTCCCACGACTCGTCGTACTCGGTGAGGCAGGTGTAGCGGGCGACGCCGGGCGCGATCGCCGCGGTGAGCTGGCGCATCCGGTCCGGGCGGAAGTTGAACGCGAGGACGCTGTCCTGCGGGCGGATCCGCGCCTCCGGGCCGACCGTGGTCGCGGTGACGAACTCGTCGGTCTCGTCGCGCGCGTAGGCGGCCTCGACGGCCGAGCGGGCGGTCTCCTGGTGGTGCTCGGCGACGCCGCCGACGAGGAGATCGACCGCGGCCTGGGTCCGCTCTGCGCGGTTGTCACGGTCCATCCCGTAGTAGCGGCCGATGACCGACCCGACACGCGCGTTGCCCGCCGCCTCGCACGCCGCCTCGACCGCGGCGACGTACCCCGCGCCCGCCGTCGGAAGGGTGTCCCGTCCGTCGGTGAACGCGTGGACGACGACCTCGGGCACCCCGAGCCGGGCGCCGAGCGCGATGAGCGCCGCGAGGTGCCGATCGGAGGAGTGCACGCCGCCGTCGCTCACGAGGCCGACGAGGTGGACGCGCTCGAAGCCCTCGAAGGCCGCCCGGAGCACCGGGTTCTCGACGAGCGACCCGTCGGCGACCGCATCGTCGATGCGGGTGAGGTCCTGGCGCACGATCGTGCCGGCACCGAGGTTGAGGTGGCCCACCTCGCTGTTGCCCATCTGTCCCTCCGGCAGCCCGACGGCGCGGCCGCACGCCGTGAGCTGCGTGTGCGGGCAGCGCGACCACAGGTCGTCGAAGACCGGGGTCGACGCGAGCGAGACCGCGTTCCCCGGGCCGCCGGGGGCGAGCCCCCAGCCGTCGAGGACGACGAGGCAGACCGAGGGGAACGGGCCGGGGGTCATCGCCGCACGTCAGCCCTTCGGGCCCTGCGCGACCGCCGCTTCGACGATCGGCACGAACTTCCCCGGGTCGAGGGACGCGCCGCCGATGAGGCCGCCGTCGCAGTCGGGGAGCGCGAGGAGCTCCGCCGCGTTGTCGGCCTTCATCGAGCCGCCGTAGAGGATCCGCGTACGCTGCGCCTGGGCCGTGTCGCGGTCGGCGACGAGCGCGCGGACGAACGACAGCGCCTCCTGGGCCTGCTCCGGGGTCGCGACGACTCCGGTGCCGATCGCCCAGATCGGCTCGTAGGCGATGACGACGTCCCCGAGGCGCTCGTCGTCGACGTTCGAGAGGCCCTCCTGCACCTGGTGACGCAGGCGGCGCTCCATGTCGCCGTTCTCACGCTCCTCCTCGGTCTCGCCGACGCAGAGGATGACCTGGAGGCCTGCGTCGAGCGCCGCGGGGACCTTCAGCGCGAGCGCCTTGTCGGTCTCACCGAAGAACTGGCGCCGCTCGGAGTGGCCCACGACGGCGCCGTGGACGTCGAGCTCGCTGAGCATCGCGGTCGACACCTCGCCGGTGTACGCGCCCTCCGCTGCCTCGTGCACGTTCTGGCTGAACACCTGGACCCGCGAGCCGCGCGTGGAGTCGACCATCGCCTGCAACGCCGTGTAGGGCACGCAGAGGGCGACGTCCGCCCCGTCCGTCGTCGAGACCTTCGGAAGGAGGGCCTGGATGAAGTCCTCGGCCTCCTCGACGGTCTTGTGCATCTTCCAGTTGCCCGCGATGAGCGGCGTGCGTGACATCAGGTGGTACCTCCGAGTACGTCGACGCCCGGGAGCGTCTTGCCTTCGATGA
>JBFIDS010000245.1:0-5612 GCA_041603715.1 Paraconexibacter sp.
GACGACGGGTCGGCGGAGCCGCCGGCCGACGACGCCCCGTCGAAGGGCGAGGACGACGGCGAGTAGCCGCTCGCACCGCCGCGACGACCTGCGAGGGCGGCCCACCGGCCGCCCTCGGTCGTGGTGCGGCAGGGTCAGCGCCGGAGGATCCGGCGCCGAGGACTCCGGCGAGCGGAGAGACCACGACCGCGCGGCTCTCGAGGAGTCGCTTCCCCGGCTCCACCACCGCACCGGAGCACAGCCCAATGGGGCGCGTCTCGGAGCGCGTTTTCCCCGCTGCGAGTCCCGATGCGTCAGGATGCTCCGGTCAGGCCGAGTACGACAGGGAGAACGACACCGTGGACGCCGCACGACTGAAGGCCATTCCGCTCTTCGCCGATCTCGAGGACTCCGAGCTGGGGCAGATCGCCTCGCTCGTGTCCGAGGTGTCGGTGTCCGCGGGCAAGGAGCTCGTCCGCGAGGGCGACTACAGCTACGAGATGCTCGCGATCGAGGAGGGCACCGCCAAGGTGGAGCGCGGCGGCGAGCACCTCGCCGACATCGGGCCCGGCGACGTCGTCGGCGAGATGGGCGTCCTCTCGAAGGACCAGCGCAACGCGACCGTGACGGCGACGACGCCGATGCGCCTTTTCACGCTCGACCGCTGGGACGCGAAGAAGCTCCGCAAGATGTCGCCGGAGCTCGCGACGCAGCTCGAGCAGCTCGTCACGTCGCGCCGCGAGCACGCCTGAGGAGCGCGCCGCGGAGCCGGCGCGGCCGCCCGCGCGACTCCCGGTAGCGTGCGGACGGTGACCGAGCCGGTCGAGATCAAGGTGCGCGACGACGGCCCGCTGAAGGTGAGCGGGCCCGTTCGGCTCGTCGATCCGCAGGGGGCGGAGATCCCCGTGCCCGACGGTCCGTTCGCGCTCTGCCGCTGCGGCCTGTCCCAGGACAAGCCCTTCTGCGACCGCAGCCATCGCTCCGGGGGCTTCGCCTCCTGCGTACGCGCCGCCGGGCGAGGCGCCGGGTGAGCGCGGAGGACGGCTTCTCCGCGCAGACGCTCACCGTTCACGCCGGCGGGGCCCCGCCGGACGACGGTGAGCCGTTCCTCGCGGGGCCGGTGCTCGCCGCGGCGTTCCGTCTGCGGGGCGAGGTCCCCTCGGAGCCGGCGGGCTACACGCGTTACGCCAACCCCACGTTCAGCGCCTACGAGGACGCGGTCGGCACGCTCGAGGGCGGGACGGCGACCGTGTTCTCCTCCGGGATGGCGGCCGTCGCCGCCGTGCTCCACACCCTCGTGGGCCCCGGTGACGTCCTCGTCGTTCCCTCCGACGCCTACCCCGGGGTGCGGGCGATCGCGCTCGACCAGCTCGAGCCGCTCGGCGTCGAGGTTCGCCTCGTGCCCACCGAGGAGTCCGCGATCCGGGACGCGCTCTCCGGCGCCGCCGTCGTGTGGGTCGAGACGCCGAGCAACCCCGGCCTCGCCGTGCTCGACGTCCCCGCGCTCGCCGCGAGCGTCCACGGAGCCGGCGCGCGGCTCGTCGTCGACGCCACGCTCGCCGGTCCCCTGCGCCGGCCGCCGCTCCGCGCCGGCGCCGACGTGAGCGTCCTCAGCGCCTCCAAGCAGCTCACCGGGCACACCGACCTCGTCATGGGCGTCGCGAGCGCCCGCGACGGGGCGGTCGTGGACGCGCTGCGCTCCTGGAGGGCGACCGTGGGCTCGGTCCCGGGGCCGTTCGAGGTCTGGCTCGCCCACCGCTCGCTCGCGACGCTCGGTGTCCGCGGCGACCGTCAGGAGGAGAACGCCCGGGCGCTCGTGGCCGCTCTTCGCGGGCGTCCCGGGGTCGAGGACGTGCGGTGGCCCGGCGTCGGCTGCGTCGTCGCGTTCACGCTCCAGGACGCCGCCTGCGCGCAGCGGTTCCTCGCCGCGTGCCGCCTCGTCGGCGAGGCCACGAGCTTCGGCGGCGTCCACTCGACGGCGGAGCGGCGCGGCCGCTGGGGGACCGACGACGTCGCGCCCGGCTGGATCCGGCTGAGCGCCGGGATCGAGGCCGCAGAGGACCTCGTGGCGGACGTGCTCGGCGCCCTCGAGCGGGCGATCGGCTCGGCCGGCTGAGAACACGTTCCCGCAACTCCCCGTCGGGCGGGGCGTTCTTCTCGTAGATGCGCGCCTCGAGTGGAACCTCCGTCGCCCTCCTCGTCGCTGTGAGCGGCCTGGTCGGCGTCCTCGCCGCCCTCGTCGGCGGTCCCGGCCTCTGAGCCCGGCGGACGGCCCCGTGACGGCCCCGCGATGCCGTCGGCCGCAGCGCCTATGGTCCGCAGGTCCATGGCCCGGCCCCTCACCCGTTACGTCTGCAGCGCCTGCGCGCACTCGGAGCCGCGCTGGATGGGCCAGTGCCCGGGCTGCGCCGAGTGGAACACGCTCGTCGAGGAGCGGGGTCCGGCCCCGGGCTCCGCGACCGGCGGCGCCCGCGGGTCCGGCCGCAGGGGAGGCGGCGGGCGGGCGGCGGCGGTCACGGCGCTGCGCGACGTCGAGGCGGTTCGCGTCGCCCGGCTGCACACGGGGATCGGCGAGCTCGACCGGGTCCTCGGCGGCGGTCTCGTCCCCGGGTCGCTCGTCCTCTTGGGCGGGTCCCCGGGCATCGGGAAGTCGACGCTCACGAACATGGCCCTCGGGCATCTCTCGGCCGCCGGGCGCAGCACGCTCTACGTCTCCGGGGAGGAGTCGGCGGCGCAGATCCGTCTCCGCGCGGAGCGGCTCGTGCGTCCGGGGGCGGGCACGGCGGCGGCGTGCGCGGCCCTCGACGTCCCGGTCCTCGCCGAGACCGATCTCGACACGGTCGTCGCGACGCTCGCCGCCGAGTGCCCGGACGTCTGCGTCATCGACTCCGTCCAGACGCTCCACGCGGCCGAGCTCACGGGCGCGCCCGGATCGGTCGGGCAGGTCCGCGAGGTCGCCTCGCGCATCATGTCCGTCGCGAAGGCGCAGGGGACCGCGGTGCTCCTCGTCGGCCACGTCACGAAGGAGGGCTCGCTCGCCGGGCCGCGGGTGCTCGAGCACCTCGTGGACTGCGTCCTGCAGTTCGAGGGAGAGCGCGAGCGCACCTACCGCACGTTGCGCGCCCTGAAGAACCGCTTCGGATCGACGAACGAGACCGGCGTCTTCGAGATGGCCGAGGGTGGACTCGTCGAGGTCCTGGACGCGAGCGCGCGCTTCGTGGGGGAGGCGACCCGCAAGCCCGGGAGCGTGGTCCTCGCGGCGATGGAGGGCACCCGGCCGCTCCTCGTGGAGGTTCAGGCCCTCGTGTCGCCGAGCGAGCTCGTGCCGCCGCGCCGCGTGTGCAACGGGATCGACCGCAACCGCCTCGCGCTCGTCCTCGCCGTCCTCGGCCGCCACGCGGGGGTCGGGGTCGGGACCGCCGACGTGTTCGTCAACGTCGTCGGCGGCGTGCGCATGGACGAGCCGGGAGCCGATCTCGCGGTCGCCATCGCGGTGGCGAGCGCGGCCCGGGGTGTCCCGGCGGGCGGGGCCGACGCGCGCCGGCCGCTCGCCTGCTTCGGGGAGATCGGCCTCACGGGCGAGCTGCGCAGCGTCGCGCACGGCGACCGGCGGCGCGAGGAGGCGGCGAAGTTCGGCCTCGCACCGGTGCTCTCGCCCGACGCGACGCCGACGCTCCGGGATGCCGTCCGGCAGGCGCTGGAAAGCGCGACGCGCGCCGCAGCCGCGTGAGGTCCCGGACGGGAGCAGCGGGAGAATACGCGGTCGCAGGCCGACTGGATCAAGACGAGCTAAGGAAAACGGGCATCGGCTGGTAGAATCGGTCCCGATGGCCCAGCGTTCCGGGGATGACACACACGACCTGGAAGGCCGCCAGGAACCCCGGCTCGTGAAGGCGCTCGAGATGGTGGCGCCCGGGACGGCCCTCCGAGAGGGCATCGACAACATCCTCCACGCGAGGACCGGCGGCCTCATCGTCATCGGCGACACGGAAGAGCTCAGCTTCCTGTTCTCGGGCGGCATCAAGCTCGACATCGACTACACGCCGGCGCTGCTCTACCAGGTGGCGAAGATGGACGGCGGGATCACGCTCAACGCCAACGCGACGAAGATCGCCATGGCGAACGTCCAGCTCATGCCGGACCCGACGATCCTCTCGCTCGAGACCGGCACGCGTCACCGCACCGCCGAGCGCGTGAGCAAGCAGACCGACGCGCTCGTCATCGCCGTCTCGCAGCGCCGCGAGGTCGTCTCGCTCTACGTCGACGGCGCGAAGTACATCCTCGAGGACATCCCGGTCGTCCTCGCGAAGGCCAACCAGGCCCTCGCCACGCTCGACAAGTACCGGACCCGCTTCGACCAGGTCTCCACGCGGCTCACCGCGCTCGAGTTCGAGGGCGGCGCGACGCTCCACGACGTGCTCACCGTGCTCCAGCGGTCCGAGCTCGTCACGCGGATGGCCGTCGAGATCGAGCGCTACATCGTCGAGCTCGGCACCGAGGGGCGCCTCATCGAGATGCAGCTCGAGGAGACGATGGTCGGCACCGCCGCCGACAAGGCCGCGCTCGTGCGCGACTACCTGGCGCAGAACAGCGACGAGGAGTACGCCGTCGCGCTCGACCAGATCGGCCGGCTGCCGCACCAGGACCTGCTCGACTTCGGTCGGCTCGGCGAGGTCCTCGGCTACGACCGCAAGCTCAACACGCTCGACTATCCGGTGTCGCCCCGCGGCTATCGGGTTCTCGGACGCATCCCACGCCTGCCGAAGCTGGTCGTCCAGCAGATCGTGCAGGAGTTCGGCGGGCTCGACGAGATGCTCGCCGCCACCGACGCGGAGCTGGAGTCCGTGGAGGGCGTGGGCGAGATCCGCGCGAAGGAGATCCGCGAGGGCCTTCGCCGGCTGCAGGAGATCAACCTCGTGGACCGCTATCTGCAGACGTGATGGCCACGCTGCGGTCGCGGTCCGGACCAGTGACGCACCAGGGGACGGCACCGTCCCGCCGATACCAAGGAGGATTCCCATTTCCGACATCGAGCTGAACGAGCAGGAGCTGCTCGAGGACCTCGTGGCCCCGCCGGTCACGAACTTCGAGTTCGAGTGCGGGGACCACGTCGTCTACCCGCACCACGGCGCCGGCAAGGTCCTCAAGAAGGAGCTCCGGAAGATGTTCGGTGAGGAGCGCGAGTACCTCACGATCAAGATCCTCCACAACGACATGACCGTCATGGTCCCGTGCGAGAACGCGGGCATCGCCGGCCTGCGTCCGATCATCGACGAGGAGACCGTGCAGAAGGTGCTCGGCGTCCTGCGTGACGACGTCTCGGAGATGCCGAAGAACTGGAACCGCCGGTTCAAGCACAACCGCGACAAGATCAAGACGGGCGACATCTACGAGCTCGCCGAGGTCGTCCGCAACCTCGCGCTCCGCGAGCACGAGAAGGGCCTCTCGACGGGTGAGAAGCAGATGTTCACCCGTGCGAAGAAGATCCTCGCCAGCGAGCTGATGTACGCGCTGGACAAGTCCGAGGACGAGGCGGAGGAGCACCTCGACACGCTTCTCGCCGACTCCGCCGGCGAGAAGATCGGCGCGAAGGGCTGAGCCCGTCCCCGACGCATCCCCCGGCGGCCGCGCGC
>JBFIDS010000246.1:0-5601 GCA_041603715.1 Paraconexibacter sp.
GTCCGGGAGTCCTCGCCGCGATCAGCGGCGTGGTGACCGCCCACGGCGCCGACGTCGCCGACGCGCGAGCGAGCCTCCTCTCCGGTCACGTCGGACTGCTCCTCGTCGTCGAGGCGCCCGACGACCTCGACGTCGGCGTCGTGCGCCGTGACCTCGCCCAGGTCGCCGCCGACCTCGGGATCGAGGTGATGGCGATCGACCCGCTCAGCGCGTCGACCCCGCGTTCCGACGGTCCCGACGCGACGCTCGTCGTCACCGTGACCGGCATCGACCACCCGGGGATCGTCCATTCGGTGACCCATCAGCTCGCGCGCAACCGCATCAACGTCTGCGACCTCCAGGCCCGCCGCATCAAGGACGTCGGGGACCCCGCGGCGCTCTACGCGATGATGCTCGAGGTCGCGCCCCCTCCGGGCATCACGCCGCAGCAGATCGAGGACCTGCTGCGCCCGGTGGCCGGGGAGCGCGAGCTCGAGATCAGCGTCGCGCCGCTCGACGACTGACCCCCGCCGCGTCCACGGCGACCGTCCGGTCCGCAACCTCCGGGCCTCAGCGGTACCCGCAGCCGACGAACAGCCCGTCGACCACGGCGCGCCGCGTCTCGTGCGGGTGGATCACGTCATGGATGAGCGACTGCGACGCCGCCGCCCACGGGGCGAACGCGCTGTGCATCTCGGCCTCGAGCTCGGCGGCGAGCGCACGGGCCGCCTCCTCGCCCTGCTCCTCGCGCACCGCGGCGAGCCGGCGGGCGTGGACGACGCGCACCCCGTTGTCGGCCGCCATGAACCCGATCTCCGCGTTCGGCCACGCGACGCAGTAGTCGGTCCCCATCGGCGCGCCGGCGAAGGCGATGTAGCCGAACCCGAAGGCCTTGCGCACAACGACCGTCACCTTCGGCACCGGCGAGCGGGCGATCGCCGTGAACAGCTCGACGACCCGCGGCGCGACCCCCTCGCGCTCGGCGTCGACCCCGATCATCACGCCAGGGAGATCCTGGAGGAACACGAGCGGCAGGCCGAACGCGCTGCAGAGGTCGACGAACCGGGTCGCCTTGCGCGTGGCGGACGCGTCGAGGACGCCGCCCGAGAACTTCGGCTGGTTGGCGAGGATGCCGACCGCCCGGCCCTCGACGCGCGCGAGGCCGACGACGACGTTTCGCGCCCAGAGCCCGTGGAGCTCGAAGAACGAGCCGCCATCGACGACCCCGTCGATGACGCGCTTCATGTCGTAGCCGCGCCGCCCGCGGTCGGGGACGATGTCGGCGAGGGCATCGCCCGGCGTGCCGGGAGCGACCGCCGGCCCGTCGGGCGCCGGGAGGCCGGCGTGCGAGGGCAGGTAGGAGAGGAACCGGGCGATCGAGGCGAACGCCCAGGCCTCGTCGGGTTCCACGCGGTGCACGGCCCCGGTCCCGCGCGCGGCCATCGCGGGGCCGCCGAGCTCTTCGTGCGTCGTCTGCGCGCCCGTCGAGGCGGCGACGAGCGGCGGGCCCGAGAGGGCGAGCGACGAGCCTTCCGTCATCACGACGTAGTCCGACGATGCCGCCCAGAGCACGGGGTCCCCGTAGGAGTTCCCGAGGATCGCGGTGACCCGCGGGATCCGCTCGCGGGCGACCCGGACGCCGAGGAAGTGCTCGCCCTCGTCGCTGCCCGCCGCCCCGCCGAAGTCGGACCCGAGCAGGTCGGGAAGCCGTCCCCCGTTCGCGTCGCCGAGCATGACGAGCGGGTAGCCCTTGCGCGCGGCGAGGCTCATGATCTGCCCCTGCTTGCGCGCGCCGACCCGGCCGGTCGTGCCGGCGAGGACGGTCGTGTCGTTGGCGATCACGCAGACCTTCCGGCCGCCGATCGTGCCGACGCCCGTCACCGCGGCGTCGGCTGGTGCGCGCTCCCCGACGGACGGGTCGTCGGAGTGCGCGAGCTGGCCGAGCTCGACGAACGACCCCTCGTCGAGGACACCAGCGACCCGTTCGCGCGCGCTGCCGCGACCCTTCGCGTGGTTGACGGCGATGCGCTCGGGCCCGCCCATCGCGAGCGCGAGCGCGCGACGCCGGTCGAGCTCGGCGCCGCCCTCCTCCTTGGTGACCTCGCCGTGCCCGGCGCGCTCCGGAGCCTCGCCGGTGCTCACCGGGCGCCCTCCGCCGCGGGGACGGCGGGCTCCGTCCAGGGGGCGAGCCCGGCGCGCACGGCGTCGGGGACGGGCGTCTTCTCGGCCGTGCCGGCGGTGACGAAGACGTGGCGGATCGTGCCGGTCACGCAGAGCTCCTCACCGCGACGCATCGCGACGTCCGTCGTCATCCCGGTCGTGCCGAGCCGCGTGATCGTGAGGCCGACGTCGAGCTCGTCGTCGAAGCGCACCGGAGCGAGGAACCGGACCCCGACCTCGCCGACGACGAGGTCGACGCCGTGCTCGTCGATCATGCGGTCGTAGGCGCCGAGGGCCTCACGCCACAGCTCGGTGAGCGCGACGTCGATGAAGGCGACGAAGTTCGCGTTGAAGACGTGGCCCTGCGCGTCGCATTCGTGGTAGCGGACGCGGAGGCGGTGGACGAACGCACTCACCGCGCCCCCACCGGCTCGACGAGCACCGCGTGGTGGACCGTGATGAGGCGCTCCCCGACGGCAGGCACGGCCGCGAGCACGCGCCGCGCCGCCCACTTCGCGGTCCCGCGGGCGCGCGCCGCGGGCGTCGTCGCCCAGTAGGTGTGGACCGCGCGCGGGAGCGGATCGCTGAGGCGCGCGAGCACCCGGCACCCCGCATCCGCGACGAACCGGTCGACGGCCGCGCGGTCGAAGCTGTGCAGATGGCCGATCTCCTCGGCGTGGGCGCGCTTCGCCGGGCGCGAGGCGGACGCGTTGCGCTCGAGCGGCACCTCGACGACGACGGCACGAGCGACGCGCGACGCCTCGCGCAGCGTCGTCGCGGGCTCCGGCACGTGCTCGATGACGTGGGAGAGGACCGCGAGGTCGAAGGCGCCGTCGTCCTCGGGGAGCCGCGCACCGTCGTAGGCGTGCGCGGCATCGACGCCGGGCTGGTCACGCGCGATGTCGACAGCGGTGCGCGAGAGCTCGTAGCCGACCCTCCGCGAGCCGAAGCCGCGGGCGGCGAGCGCCGTGAGCATCGCGCCGTCACCGCAGCCGATGTCGACGACCGACGCGGGCGCGACCCCGGCGCGGCGGCACAGCGCGACGACGTGCTCGGCCTTCGGACCGGCGCTCAGCGTCCGCCAGCGGCGGGCGCGTTCGGCATCCCGGGGCGTCGCGGCGGCGACGTAGCAGTCGTCGTAGAAGGCCTGGAGGTCCTGGGCGGGGCCCATGACGCACACCGTAGAGGGTCGATCAGGGCGTCGCCGTGTCGGTGGCGGCCGCGGGCTCCCGCCGCAGGAGCTGCACGGCGACGAAGAGGAGCAGCCCGGCGAATCCGATCTCGACGGCGCGCTCGGGGAGGACGTTGACGAGGACGACGCCGAGGAGCGCCCCCGGGATCGCGAGCGCGCCGATGATCGCTCCCTCGCGCAGGCGCACGTTGCCGTAACCGTGCTGGCGCCACGCGCCGACGAGCGCGACGGGCACGATCGCCAGCAGCGACGTCGCCTCCGCCTCGACGTGGGAGAGCCCGAGGATGAGCACGAGCGCGGGGACGAACAGCGCGCCGCCGCCGATGCCGAGCAGACCGGCGGAGAGGCCGGCGAGGATCCCGACGAGGATGGCGGCGACCGTCACGGGCGCACCATGTCGATCGCGACGAGGACGAGCACCCCGGCGAACAGGCGGGACACGAGCAACGGCGGGATCCGCTGCTGCAGCCACGCTCCCGCGACGACCCCGCCGATCGCCGGGACCCCGACGAGGAGGCCCTCCTCGACGTGGACGTTGCCGTAGGCGCCCTGGGCCGCCGCTGCGACGGCGGCGATCACGACGATCGCCGCGAGCGACGTGCCGGTCGCCTCACGCTCGCCGAAACCGAGCCAGAGGAGGAGGAGCGGAACGATCACGGTGCCGCCCCCGACGCCGAAGAGGCCGCTGAAGAGCCCGGCCGCCGTGCCGATCGCCGCGAGCACCATCGTCCGGCGGCGATCCATGAGGGGCATACTAGGGTCCGTGTCCGTGTCCCACACCGTCGCGTCCGACGAGATGCTCCAGGACGCGCTGCGCCCGCTCCTCCGGGCGCCCGAGCGCGCCGCCGTGCTCCTCGACGTCGACGGGACGCTCGCGCCGATCGTGCGCCACGCCGACGACGCGCACGTCCCCGAGCCCACGCGCGGACCGCTGATCCGCATCGCGCGTCGTTACGGCTTCGTCGCGTGCGTGAGCGGCCGCCAGGCGAGCGTGGCCCGCCGGATCGTCTCGCTCGGCTCGATCACCTACGTCGGCAACCACGGCGGCGAGCTCCTCCCCGGAGGCGCGACACGTGTCGAGGTCGACCCGGAGATCGCGACCTGGACGGCACGGGTGCGGGCGTTCGCCCGCGAGGCCTACGACTCCGACCTGCGCCGGTTGCGCATCCGCGACGAGGACAAGGACGCGATCGCGGCCTTCCACTGGCGCGGTGCACCCGACGAGGACGCCGCCGAGACGGCCATGCGGGACGTCGCCGATCGGGCGGAGGACGTGGGGCTCGCCGTCCACTGGGGCCGCAAGGTCCTCGAGATCCGTGCCCCGGTCGAGATGACGAAGGGCTCCGGCGTCCGGCGGCTCCTCGAACGGGCCGACGTGGACGTCGCTCTCTACGCCGGGGACGACCGGACCGACATCGACGCGTTCGCGGCCCTGCGCGACGCGGTCGGCGCGGGCACCCTGCGCGAGGCGGTCTGCGTCGGGGTGGCCTCCGACGAGACGCCCGACGAGCTCGCCGAGGGAGCGGACATCCTCGTGGACGGCACGGCCGGCGTTCGTCGCACGCTCGAGCTCCTCGCCGACGCCTGATGCGCTTCTCCGAGCTGCTGCGCTCCGGGATCCTCCTCAGCGCGGGCGCGGCCTCTGCTCTCGCCATCGTCACGCTCGGCGCCGCGACGACCGAGGGGAACGAGCGCCTCGTGTGGATCGCCGCGGGATGGTGGGCGGCGGCGTCGCTCCTCGGCGCGTTCCTCGGCCGCCGGACGAACGCGAACCCGGCGATCGCCCGCCTGCTCGCCGACTCCAAGGCCGCGACGATGATGCCCGAGCACCGTCCGGGGGCGGTCATCGTCAACCGCCTGTGGCCCCTGTTGATCGCGACGATCGCCGCCGGAGCCTTCGCCCTCGTGTCCGCCGCCATCCCCGCGATCGGCGCGGGCTTCCCGATCATCTGGGCCCTGTCCTGGCGCCACCAACACCAGGCGGTGATCGCCATCGAGGAGCGCGACGGTGTGACGTTCTACGTCGACCGGACGGGGCCGCTGCAGCCGATTCGGCTCGTGCGCATCCCCGGCTTCCGCCGCGAGCGGCTCACGGCACCGGGCTGAGCCGACTGCGAGGCTTGCGCCGATGCGTGCGGTGGACGTCCTGATCGTCGGGCTCGGCTCGACCGCCGGCCTGCGAATGGCCGAGGACGAGCTCGCAGACGGCCTGCGCCGGGCGGGCGCGACGGTCGCGGTGGTCCGGGCCCGCCCGCCGCGCGACGTGCGCA
>JBFIDS010000247.1:0-5579 GCA_041603715.1 Paraconexibacter sp.
CGCGGGCGGGCGGCCCGACGATGACGGGGCGCGCCGGCTCCGCGGCCGGCTCGTCGATCGTGAGGACCGGGTCCGTCGCCGCCGGCGCGAGGCGCTGGAGCGGCTCCTGCTGGGACGCCGGGGACAGCTGCGTGGACGTGATCTCCGGGACCCGCGGCCGGCCGACGAGGGCCTCGACCGACGCGACCGGCGCCGTCGACACCCGGCCCTCGAGCGGCCCCTGGGGCGCGGACGGGACGGGGACCGGCGTGGCCCCGGTCGAGGCGACGGAGGACGGGCTCCCGCCGCCGGCCGCCGGGGTGGCGGGTGACGGAACGGCCGTCTTCGTCGCGGGAGCGGCGAGGGCCGGGGCGGCCGGCGTCGACCCGTCGGGCCCGTGACGGTGCTCGCCGACGGCGCCCGCGCCCATACCGGCGACCGCGATCGTCGCGGCCGCGACGGCGGCTTTCGCCCAGCTGGCGACCGCCGGGTCGGCCGCAGCGGCGAACTGGGTCGACCACTGGGCCACCGCCGGCGCGTGGGCGCCGAGGGAGAGCGAGCCCAGCGCCGCACCGTCCCCGCCGCCGGCCGGCCGCCGGCCGAACAGGAACGGGAAGGGGAACACCATCGCGATCCGCGGCCGGAGGCTGCGACAGTCGCCCGTCTCGACCCCCGCGAGCCGCGCCCGGCGCCGGCAGCCGTCGCAGTGGGTGACGTGGAGGTTGAGCTTGCGACGGTCACGGAGCCCGATGGCGCCCGCGCTCGCCGTCACGATCAGGCCCTGGACGCGGGCGCACTGGGCCCCCGAGGCGAGCTCCTCGTACTCCTCGGTGAGTCGGCGTCGCGCCCGGAACAGCGTGGACTCGACCGCGGGACGGGTCATCCCCAGCTGCTCGCCGATCTCCCGGTAGGACAGGCCCTCGAACTCGCGGAGGACGAGGATGGCGTGGTGGGTCTCGCTGAGGCCGCCGAACGCGCCACGCAGGTGGGCGAGCGACTCCTTCTCGTCGACGGCGACCTCCGGCGTGCGCTGGCACTGCAGGCGCCGGTGGTCGGCCGCTGCGAGCGCGTCGTCGGCATCGAAGGACAGCTCCTCGACGCGGCGAGACCGACGGAAGAGGTCGATGCACGCGTTCTTCGCGATCTCGTAGATCCACGGCTTGAACGCGATGGGACGGTCTGTCGCTCGGATCCGGCGCAGCGCCGAGATGAAGACGTCCTGCGCGACGTCCTCGGCGCGCCCGTGGTCACCGACCATGCCCTGGATGTACGCGGCGATCCGGCGGTGATAGCGGTGGTAGAGCTGCTCGAAGGCGCGGTCGTCGCCGCGCCTCACGGCCTCGACGAGCGCAGCGTCCTCGACGCCCTCGATCCGGCGTTCACGGCATGCGACCTGAACGACTGTTGCGGCCATCGGCTCCGTTCCCCAAGCGCGCGGGACGCGCCCTCCCCGACGTACCCCGCTCCGTTGCCCGGGCACTGTAGCGTCAGCTGCGGAGCTCCGGCAAAACTCCGGAATCCGGCTGTCGAAGCGACACCCATCGCATCTGGAGACCTGCGCATGCCCCGCCTCAGCGACCTCATCGACGCCTGCGACGCGCTGCTCGAGCCGGGGCGGTTCGCCGACTACGCGCCGAACGGACTCCAGGTCCCCGGGCCCGAGGACGTGTCCGTGGTCGTCACGGGCGTGAGCGCGAGCGCCGAGCTGTTCGCGCGAGCCGCGAAAGAGGACGCCGATCTCATCCTCGTCCACCACGGGCTCTTCTGGAAGGGCGCACCGCTCGGCCTCGACCGCGTCGCCGCCGCGCGGCTGCGCACGCTCTTCACCCACGGGATGGCCCTCGCGGCCTACCACCTCCCCCTCGACGGGCACATGGAGCTCGGGAACAACGCGCTCCTCGCGCGAGCCGTCGGACTCGAGGACGTGCGCCCGTTCGCCTCTCACGGCGGCACGACGATCGGCGCGGCCGGGACGTTCCCGGGCCCCGGGGTGGCCCGGGACGAGTTCGTCTCCCGCGTTCGCGCGGCGTGCCACGACCGCGAGCCGCTCGTCTTCCCGGCCGGGCCCGACCCGGTGCGGAGCGCCGGTTTCGTCTCGGGCGCCGCCGCCGACCACGTCCACGACGCGCTCGCAGAGGGGCTCGACGCGTTCGTGACCGGTGAGCCCAACGAGCGCGTGATGAGCACGGCCCGTGAGAACGGGATCACGTTCCTCGCCGCCGGCCACTACGCGACGGAGACGCACGGTGTCCGGGCGCTCGGCGACCACCTCGCCGAGAGCTTCGGCGTGCACCACGTCTTCGTCGACGTCTGGAACCCGATCTGAGGCGTGGCGCGCGGTACGTCCGTCGCCCGGTATTTCTGCGACTCACGTCGCGACGCACCGGGCACCCGTCCACCTGTCCATATTTAGGAAGTCTTTGTTGATGCCGTCCACCCGGGGCGGTACCGTCGCCTCACATAGCGTGTTCGTCACGAACCGAGGAGGAACCACCCCAGATGGCCATCCACCTGACGCCGACGGAGCTCGCCCGTGAGACGGGCCTCGACCGGCGCGACGTGATCTCGAAGTGCATGGAGCTCGGAGTTCCGATCTTCCAGGGCCGCATCGACAAGACGTTGTTCATGGCGAGCCTCCACCAGCAGTCGCTGGAGCGCCCCGCCCCCGCCACCGCCTGACACACCGCCGGCCAACGAGCCGGCTTTTTCTTGTCCGGGGCCCGGCCGCCTCCGCGTCGACGCGGCGAGCCCTCCAGCAGCATCCCGTTCGAGGTCCGCGCCGCAGCGGCTCGGGAGGGCCGGGGACGTCCCGGAGGGGTGTACTAGCATCGCTCCCGAGAGAGTCGTTCAAGAGGGAGAGATCGATGGAAGCAGCAGCGAAGACGGGCACCGGCTCGGCGACGATCGCGGACATGCTCGCGCTCGCGGTCGAGCGCTACGGCGACCGCCCGGCCGCCATGTCGAAGTCCGGCGACAGCTGGACCGAGGTCACCTATCGCGAGGTCGGCACCATCGCGAGCGAGATCGGGCGTGGCCTCATCGATCTCGGGATCGAGGCCGGACAGCGCGTCTGCATCCTCGCGAACACGCGCCCGGAGTGGACCTACTCCGACTTCGGGATCGTGAGCGCGGGCCTCGTCGCCGTCCCGATCTACCCGACGAACTCCCCGGAGGAGTGCGAGTGGGTCGTCGGCGACTCCGAGGCCGTCGCGGTGATCTGCGAGGACGCGGGCCAGGTCGCGAAGATCGCCGAGGTCCGCGACCGGCTCCCCGACCTAGAGCACGTCATCGTGATCGACGGACCGGCCGACGGCGCGACCGTCACCCTCGACGACGTGCGCGAGCGCGGCCGTGGCCGGGATGAGTCCGAGTTGCGGGCCCGCGCTGCCGCGGTGACGAAGGACGACCCGCTCACCTTCATCTACACCTCGGGCACGACCGGGCCCCCGAAGGGCTGCGTCCTCACGCACGGCAACTACCGCGCGGTCCTCGATAGCTGCGAGGAGATCGGCGTCCTCACCGACGACGGCGAGCTCACGTACCTGTTCCTCCCGCTCGCGCACTCCTTCGCCCTCCTCATCCAGCTCCTCAGCTACGACCTCGGCGGGACGATCGCCTACTACGGCGGCGACACCAAGAAGGTCGTCCCCGAGCTGATGGAGGTCAAGCCGACCTACCTCCCGTCCGTCCCGCGGATCTTCGAGAAGCTCTACACGAAGGCGCAGGAGCTCCTGCCCCCGCCCGTCATCGAGGGGATCGTGAAGCTCGGGCTGCCGATCGAGGAGGCGCGCGCACGGGGCGAAGAGCCCCCCGCCGAACTGCTCGAGCAGTGGGAGGCCCCGCTCCCCGGCGACGACCAGGGCCGCTCGCTCGCCCAGATGGCCGCGTTCGTGAAGGGCCTCTTCGGAGGACGCGTCCGCCAGGCCGTCACCGGCGCCGCCCCGATCGGCAAGGAGATCCTCGAGTTCTTCTTCGCGTGCGGCGTGCCGGTCATGGAGGGCTACGGGATGACGGAGACGGCGACCGCCTCGACGATCTCGACCGTCGAGCACCACAAGTTCGGCACCGTCGGCCGGCCGCTGCCCGGTGTCGAGGCGAGGATCGCCGAGGACGGGGAGCTGCTCGTCAAGGGTCCCAACATCTTCCGCGGCTACTGGAAGAACGACGACGCCTCGTTCGGCGCGATCATCGACGGCTGGCTCCACACGGGCGACCTCGGGCACATCGACGAGGACGGCTACGTCTCCATCGTCGGGCGCAAGAAGGACATCATCATCACCGCCGGTGGCAAGAACCTCACGCCGGCGAACCTCGAGAACGACATGAAGTCGAGCCGTTGGGTGTCCCAGGCCGTCATGCACGGGGACCGGCGGCCGTACCCCTCGATGCTCATCACGCTCGACGAGGAGGAGATCGTCCCCTGGGCGGAGGGCCAGGGCATCGACGACCGGTCGATCCCCGCGCTCGCCGTCCACCCCGAGGTCCACGCCCTCATCCAGAGCGAGCTCGACAGGGCCAACGGCAAGTACGCGCAGGTCGAGCAGGTGAAGCGCTTCTTCATCCTCGACCACGATCTCAGCCAGGAGACCGGCGAGCTCACGCCGACGCTGAAGGTCAAGCGCAACATCGTGGGTGAGAAGTACGCGGAGCGCTTCGACGAGCTCTACAACGGCTAGACCCCCCGCTGCCGCCGGCGGACGGCCTGCGCGGCCGTCCACCGGCGGCGCCGGGCGCGGCGTCCCGGGGGGCGTGCCCTACCCTTGGTGACAGTGCGGACGGATCCCACCGACAACGGCGGTCTCTTCATCGGACGACGGCCGGGGACGGCGCCCGTCCGCTACCGGGACCTCCCCGAGGACAAGGGCGCGCGCCGGCGGCGCGCCGATCGGCTGCTCGCCCACGCGCTGCTCGCGCTGATGATCGTCGTCTCGGCCCTCTACTGGGGCCCGATCCCCGCCGGCGGCCTGTGGGTCGCCTCGCAGGTGCAGTACCTCACCGACAGCGTCGGCGTCGGCATCGCGGTCGGCTTCGCCGTCCTCATCGCGACGCTCTTCGGCGGCCTCATGCTCCTCAAGCGGATCGACGCCGCCTGGATCCTCGTCCGCCGTGCCGCCGGCATCGACCAGCGCAGCGGTGTCCTCGGCCGCGTCTTCGGCGCGACCGCGGCGCTCGGGGCCACCGCGTTCTTCGTCTGGCTGCTCGTGTTCGCGGGCCTCGGCCCGACCCTCGCGCCGTCCGGCTGACATCGCCCCCGAGCACCCATGGGCCTGCGCGACTACTACCGCCAGTTCGAGGCGATGGACGAGGAGGAGATCAGCGCCCGGCTGCGCGACGAGGCCCAGGAGCGCCGGCGGCTCGCGATCGAGCGCGTCGAACCCCTCGACCTCCGTGAGACGACGTGGCCCGAGTACCCTCCGCACGCGGTCGTCAACGCGATCACGTTCTCCGCGCGCCGCGGCCTGCACCGCTACCTCGATCCCACCGCGGGGGAGCTGCGCTCCGAGCTCGGCACCCTGCTCGGCGGTCTCGACCCCTCCCGGATCGTCGTCGGCGACGGCGCCGGTCAGCTGCTCGCCGCCGCCGCCGTCGCGCTCATGGAG
>JBFIDS010000248.1:0-5560 GCA_041603715.1 Paraconexibacter sp.
ATGTCGACGGCGGCCCCGGCGATGCGATGCGAGGTCCCCCGTCGACGTCGAGGGACCCCTGCCGGGCGTCCGTCACGCCGGCGTCGATCGTCGGCGAGCCCGCGAGCTGTCCGAGGGTGCCGTCGAGGAGAGGGTCGGCGGACTGGTTGCCCCCTCCGGTGGAGACGGGACCCGTCGTGCGGTCCGCGCGGAAGCTCGATGCGCTCGGCGCGATCGTGCCGGTCTCGTCGGGATCGCCCGGAATCGTCGAGCACGGCGCGGGTGCCGCGGCGCGCAGGTCGACCTCGCCGGTGTCGAGGCCGCCGCGCGCGATCGAGTTGACGAGCGCCGCCGTCGTCGCGTCCGCGCCGGGCTCGAAGCACGGGGTGGCGGTCACGCCGTCACCGTCGGAGACGACCGTCACGCCCACGAGGCTGAAGTCGCCGCCGACGACCCCGACGGTCTCGGCCCCGGCGACCGAGGCCACGAAGCCGCCGCCGCTCGCCTGCGTCGCGTTCACGACGCTGTCGCGGAGGAGCGCACCGCCGGAGAGGGAGACCCCGGTCGCGAGTCCGCCGCCGCTGCGTGACGCGGTCACGCGCACCTGCTCGGCGAGCGAGCTCGCGCCTGAGAGGGCGATCCCGGTCACCTGGTCGAACGAGCCCGCGGCCTGCTGATCGACGCTCACCGCCACGCGCCGGACCGTCCCGCCCATGACGCGCAGCGCGGCGTCGGCGCTCGAGCCGTGGTCGACGTCGTTGCCCGCGATGAGAGGCGGCGGCGCGCCGGGTGTGCCCTGCAGGGTGACGCCGTCGAGGACGAACTGGGCGGGCTCGTAGGTGCCGGGCGCGGCGGTGACCACGTCGCCGGCGGTCGCGCCGAGCAGCGCGGCCTGGAGCGTGCACGGCGCGGATGCCGCACACGCGGAGGAGAAGGAGGGATCGCCGCCGGAGGGCACGGCGAAACGCTCCGCCGCGACGGCCCCGGTCGGGACTGCGAGGACGACGGCGAGCGAGGCGAGGGCGATCGTGGTGCGGCGCATGTCCCGGAGGACCCCGCTGCGCACCCGATCCTTCCCGGGCGCGCCGTATCCTCGTGCGGCTCGTGTTGCGAGAGGTCACCGCCACCCGCTACGTCACCCCTCTGCGCGAGGGCGGGTCGCTGCCCGCGCTCGTCGAGGCGAGCGACGACGGGTACTACGTGACGAAGCTCCGCGGCGCCGGTCAGGGGCCGAAGGCGCTCGTGGCCGAGATCGTCGTCGGGGAGATCGCGCGGGCCCTCGGCCTGCGCGTCCCCGAGATCGTCCTCGTGGACCTCGCCGTGGAGCTCTCCCACGCCGAGCCGGACCCCGAGATCCAAGAGCTGCTCGAGAAGAGCGCGGGCCTCAACGTCGGGCTCGATTTCCTCCCGGGTGCGCTGCCCTACACCCCGATGGGACCGGTCCAGCCGACGCCGGAGGAGGCGGCGGACATCGTGTGGCTCGACGCGCTCACCGAGAACGTCGACCGCACCCCGCGCAACCCCAACCTGCTCGTCTGGCACGGGCGGCCGTGGCTCATCGACCACGGGGCCGCCCTCTACCGTCAGCACTCGGGGGGCGGGCTCGGGAGCGGGGGAGGGGACTTCTCCCTGAGCGCCCAGCACGTCCTCCTCCCGGTCGCGGGGTCGATCGTCGAGGCCGACGCGCGGCTCGCCGCCAGGGTCGACCGTGCTCTTCTCGAGCGGGTCGCCGGCCTCGTCGCGCCCGATCTGCTCGCGGGCGTCGACCCCGCCGTCCACGTCGAGGATCTCCTCGCCCGGATGGACAAGCGGGACGCTTGGGTCACGGTCGCCGAGGAGGCGCGCCGGGATGCCTGAGGTCTTCCAGTACGCCGTCCTGCAGGTGGTGCCGTCGCTCGACCGGGGTGAGCGCGTCAACGTCGGCGTCGTCGTGCACTCGCGCCGCCAGCGGTTCCTGCGCGTGGCGACGCACATCGACGACGTGCGTCTGCGTGCGCTGACCCCCGACCTCGACCTCGAGGCGCTGCGCGACCACCTCGACGGACTCGCACGCGTCGCCGCCGGGGACACGACGGCGGGCGCGGTCGCCGCCCTCGACCGCTCGGAGCGCTTCGGTTGGCTCGTCGCGCCGTCGAGCACGATCGTCCAGGCCGGCCCGGTCCACACGGGTCTGTGCGAGGACGCCGAGACGCTCACGTCGCGGCTCGTCGGCGATCTCGTCCGGGCTCCGGGCGACGGCGATCCCCCCGCGGGTCCCTGAGGGCCGCGTCCGCCAAGCGTCCAGAGGCGTCTACAGGTTCTGGGGAGGGCCGCCGATACGGACAGCACGATGCGGTTCGACTTCGCCGACCTTCTCATGGACGTGCTCGATCGGCGCGCGTCCGACCTCCACATCACCGCGGCGAGCAAGCCGATGGTGCGTGTCCGCGGGAGGCTCGTCGCGCTCGACGACTACCCCGTCCTCGACGCGACGGACACCCGGGAGATCATCTACTCGATCCTCACCAACGACCAGCGCCAACGCCTCGAGACCGACTGGCAGCTCGACTTCGCCTACTCGATCCCCGGCCACGCCCGGTTCCGCGTCAACGCGTACTTCCAGCGCTCCGCGCTCGGCGCCGCGTTCCGTCTGATCCCGTCCCAGCTCGTCTCGATCGACGACCTCGGCCTGCCGCCTGTCGTCCATGACCTCTGCAACAAGCCGCGCGGGCTCGTCCTCGTCACCGGTCCGACCGGCTCCGGCAAGTCGACGTCGCTCGCCGCGATGATCGACGAGATCAACGCGACGCGCGAGGAGCACATCCTCACGATCGAGGACCCGATCGAGTTCCTCCACAGCCATCGCAAGTGCGTCGTCAACCAGCGTGAGCTCGGCTCCGACGCGCAGTCCTTCTCCGCCGCGCTGAAGGCCGCTCTGCGCCAGGACCCGGACGTGATCCTCGTCGGCGAGATGCGCGACCTCGAGACGATCTCCACGGCGCTCACCGCCGCCGAGACCGGCCACCTCGTCTTCGCGACGCTCCACACGCAGAGCGCCCCGTCGACGATCGATCGCGTCATCGACGTCTTCCCGCCCCATCAGCAGCAGCAGGTCCGCGTGCAGCTCTCGATCGCGCTGCAGGGCGTCATCACGCAGACGCTCATCCCGACCGCCGACGGCTCGGCGCGCGTCGTCGCGTGCGAGACGCTCATCCCGACGGCCGCCGTGCGCAACCTCATCCGCGAGGGCAAGACGCACCAGATCCCCTCGGCGATGCAGACCGGCGCCGCGCAGGGGATGCAGACGATGGACGCGGCGCTCGCCGGTCTCGTCCGCGCGGGGAAGATCACGCAGCGGGTCGCCGAAACCCGGTCCTCGACGCCCGACGAGCTGCGCCGGCTGCTCGGCGGAGCGTCCCTCGGCGGTCCGCCCCCCTCGATGGCCAACGCCGCGTAAGGAGCTCACGCGATGGCGACGTACGTCTTCAAGGCGATGGACCTCACCGGCGCGAAGGCGAGCGGGGAGGTCGAGGCCGACAACAAGCAGGTCGTCTCCGACCAGCTCAAGCAGCGCGGGCTGATCGTCCTCGACATCGCCGACAAGCACCGCTCCAAAGAGCTCAACATCAAGCTCTTCAACCGCGTCAAGCCGGGCGACCTCACGATCATGACGCGGCAGCTCTCCACGATGGTGAGCAGCGGCATGACGATCCTCCGCGCGCTCTACATCCTCGAGGCGCAGACCGAGAACGATCTCCTCAAGGAGACGCTCATCAAGGTCCGCAAGGATGTCGAGGCGGGCCTGCCGCTCAGCGACGCGCTCGCCCGGCACCCGAAGATCTTCGATCCTCTGTTCATCGCGATGACCCGGGCGGGGGAGACCGGCGGCGTGCTCGACCAGGCGCTGCTGCGCGTCGCCAACCAGCTCGAGAAGCAGGACTCCCTGCGTCGACAGGTCAAGTCCGCGATGGCCTACCCCGGCGTCGTCATCAGCTTCGCCTTCATCACGCTCATCGCGCTCGTCGCGTTCCTCGTCCCGGTCTTCATCGGCGTCTTCGAGCAGTTCGAGGGCGACCTGCCGACGATCACGAAGTTCACCGTCGCCCTCTCCGACCTCATGACGGGCTACTGGTACGCCCTCATCGCCGGCGCGGTGGGCGCGGTCGTCGCGTTCCGCAAGTGGAAGTCGAGCGAGAAGGGCCGCCCGCAGTGGGACCGCTTCCGCCTGCGCATCCCGCTGAAGATCGGCGACATCGTCCAGAAGATCGCGCTCGCGCGCTGGTCGCGGACCCTGAGCGCGCTCGTCACCGCGGGCGTCCCGCTCCTCCAGGCGCTGGAGATCACCGGCAAGACGGCGGGCAACCACGTCGTCGAGGAGGCGATGGACAACGTCATCGAGAGCGTCCGCAGCGGCGGCACGATCTCCGACCCGCTGAAGGCCTCGCCCGTCTTCCCGAGCATGGTGAGCCACATGGTCGGCGTCGGGGAGGAGACCGGTGAGCTCGACACGATGCTCACGAAGATCGCCGACTTCTACGAGGACCAGGTCGACTCGGCCGTCAAGCAGCTCACGTCGATCCTCGAGCCCGTGATGATCGTCGTCGTCGGCGGGCTCGTCGGCTTCATCGTCATCTCGATGTACCTGCCGCTGTTCAAGGTCTACGACTCGATCCAGTAGTCACGTGCCCGTCGCGGGGCGGGGGCCCGCGGGCTCGGGCTCGGGCTCGGGCGACGCGGTCGCCCGCTCGACCTCCCGCTGCTCCGGCAGGCGCAGCCGCTTCAGCGCCACGGCGTTGAGGGCGACGATGATGCTGGAGCCGGCCATCGAGATGGCGCCGACCTCGGGGCGCAGGACGAAGCCGATCGGCTCGAACACGCCCGCGGCGACCGGGAGCGCGAGGCTGTTGTAACCCACTGCCCAGGCGAGGTTCTGGTGCATCTTGCGCCGCGTCCCGCGGGCGATCGTGATGGCGGTGGCGACGTCGAGGGGGTCGGAGCGCATGAGCACGACGTCGGCCGTCTCGACGGCGACGTCGGTCCCGGCGCCGATGGCGATGCCGACATCGGCCTGCGCGAGCGCGGGCGCGTCGTTCACCCCGTCGCCGACCATGGCGACCCTGAGGCCCTCGGCCTGCAGGCGCCTGACCACGTCGGCCTTGTCGGCGGGGAGGACCTCGGCGATGACCTCGTCGATGCCGAGCTCGGCGGCGACGCGCTCGGCGGTGGCGCGGCTGTCGCCGGACAGCATGACCGGCCGCACGCCGAGCGCCTTGAGGGCGGAGATGGCGTCGGCCGCGGTCTCCCTCGGGGCGTCGGCGACCGCGATGACGGCGGCGGCCCGCCCGTCGATGGCGACCTGCACGCTCGTGCGCCCCTGGCCGGCCAGCTCGTCGGACCGCGCGGCGAGGCTGTCGCGCGCGATCCCCTCGCGCTCCAGCAGCCTCGCGTTGCCGACCGCCAGCCGGCGACCGTCGACCGTGGCGAGCAGCCCGTGGCCCGGCACCGCCTCGAAGCTCTCCGTGCGCGGGGTCACGAGCCCGCGTTCGCTCGCGGCCCGGACGATCGCCTGTGCGAGCGGATGCTCGGAGTCGCCTTCCGCGGC
>JBFIDS010000249.1:0-5559 GCA_041603715.1 Paraconexibacter sp.
GCCGCGCGGCACCGGCTCGCCCACGTGCTGCTCGCGGCCGAGCTCACGGCGCTCGCGCTCGGCACCGCGGATCTCGCCGGTGTCCCGCTGCGCGGTCGGCGGCTCTCGCGCGTCGCAGCGGCGTGCCGCCAGGGGCTCACCGGGAGCGTCGCCGGCGTCATCGGCCTCGTCCGGGCCGCGCGAGACGACCAGCCCTCGGTGTGGACGGCGGTGCGCTGATGTGCGGCATCGCGGGCAAGGTGACGACAGGGGCGCCGATCGATCCGTCGCTCGTCGCCCGCCAGCTCGACGCGCTCGTCCATCGAGGGCCCGACGGCGCCGGCCTCCACGTCGACGACGGCGTGGCTCTCGGAATGCGCCGCCTCGCGATCATCGACGTCGCCCATGGCCGGCAGCCGCTGTACTCGGAGGACGGCGGCGTCGTCGTCGTCGGCAACGGTGAGCTCTACGAGCACCGCGCGCAGCGCGCCGCGCTCGAGGCACGTGGTCACCGATTCCGGACGGGCAGCGACATCGAGATCGCCGTGCACCTGTACGAGGAGCACGGCGTCGACGTCGCCCGCCACCTGCACGGGATGTTCGCGATCGCGATCTGGGATGCCGGTCGCCGGCGCCTCCTGCTCGTGCGCGACCGGATGGGGAAGAAGCCGCTGCTGTGGGCGATGCCGGAGCCGGGGGCGCTCGTCTTCGGCTCCGAGGCGCGGGCGGTCCTCGCCGACCCCGCCGTGCCGCGCACCCTCGACCTCGAGGCGATCGACGCGACGCTCGCCACCCAGTACGTCCCGCCGGACCGCACGCCCTGGGTGGCGGTCCGGCCGCTTGCCCCCGCGGGACGGCTCGTGTGGGACCTCGAGGGCGGCGCCCCGCGCGTCGACCGGTGGTGGGCGCCCGACTTCCGCCCCAAGCGGACAGTGACGATGCAGACGGCGGCTGCCGAGCTGCGCGTGCTGATCGCCCGGGCGGTCGAGCGCCGCCTCGAGTCCGAGGTCCCGATCGGGGCCTTCCTCTCCGGCGGGCTCGACTCCTCGGCGGTCGTCGCGGCGATGGCCCGGGCAGCGAACGGGCCGGTCCGGACCTTCTCCGCGCGATTCGCCGAGGCGGGGTTCGACGAGGGCCCGCACGCCCGCGCGGTCGCCGAGCACTGCGGCACGGAGCACACCGAGCTGCACGTCGGGCCGATCGACGCGGAGGGCCTCCTCGATCTCGTCCAGCGCGTCGGCACCCCGCTCGCCGATCCGGCCGTGGTCCCCGCCTTCCAGCTCGCGCGACTCGCCTCGCAGCACGTGACGGTCGCCCTCACCGGGGACGGCGGCGACGAGCTGCTCGCGGGCTACCGGCGCCACCACCAGCTCGCGTGGACGCGCCCCGCCCAGCTGGTGCCGGGCGCGCTGCGTGGCCGGCTCGCCGCGCTCCCCGGCCTCCCCCCGCGTGCGGCCCGGCTCGCCGCGCGGCTCGCGCTGCCGCCCGACCAGCGGTACGCCGACCTGTTCCGCCACTTCCGTGACAGCGACCGCGAGGAGCTCTACGGCGAGCGGCTGCGCCCGCTCCTTGCCGCCGGTCGGCCGCTGCGCGTCCTCGAGGACTCCTGGGCCGGGACGAAGGGGCTGGCCTGGACCGATCGGCTCCTCGCCTGCGACCAGGCGGCCTACCTCGCCGGGGACCTGCTGCCGAAGGCCGACCTCACCTCGATGGCGCACGGCCTCGAGCTGCGCTCTCCGCTGCTCGACCAGGAGATCGTCGACTGGTCCGCCCGCCTGCCGGGGCACCTCAAGCGCCGGGGCGCCTCCGGGAAGCTCGTCCTCAAGGCGGCCGCGGCGCCGTGGCTGCCGGCCTCGATCCCCGGGCGTCCCAAGCAGGGGTTCGCGGTGCCGATCGGCGCGTGGTTGCGGGGTCCGCTCGCCGAGCTCGTCCACGACGTCCTGCTCGACCGGCGCACGGCGGACCGCGGGCTCCTCGACCCACGGGCCGTCGCCGCCACCCTGCGCGACCACTCCGCCGGTGTGGACCGGGCCGCCGTGCTGTGGTCGATGCTCATCCTCGAGCTGTGGCTGCGCACCTGCCACGACGAGCCGGCGGTCGCCGTCCCGATGGCGGTCGGAGCATGACGGCCGTCGCGCCCGCGCGCCCGCGCGCGGTGGGAACGGACCGCATCCTCCTCACGGTCGCCGGGCCGCCGCACGACCCGCGCACCTGGTCGGGCTCGTCGCTCGCGCTGCTCGAGGCGGCCGCGCGGCAGGGCGGCGACGTGACGGCCCTCGATGCCTCGGTGCCCGCCGTCGACCGCCTCGAGGCGCTGCTCGCGATCTCACCCCGGCGCGAGCGCTGGCGTCAGCGCTACCACGCCAACGCGGCGCCCCTCGCCCCCGCGGTCCGGGCCGCCCACACTCGTGTGCTGCGCCGCCGGGCCCGCGCCGTCCTGGAGGAGCACCGCACGATCGTCCAGGTCGGTCACTGGTACGACCTGTCGGGGTGTGCGCCGCTCGTCGCGAGCTACAGCGACGGGACCGTCGGGCTGCAGCTGCGCCGGACCGACCTCACGTTCGACCCCGAGGGACGGTCCGCCGTCCGGGCCCGGGAGTGGGAGGCCGCGACGGCCCGCCGGATGGACCTCGTGTTCGCCATGAGCCGCTGGCAGGCCGACGCGCTCGCCGACGACTACGGCGTCGACGAGGAGCGGCTGCACGTCGTCGGGCAGGGCCCGAACGTGCCCCTGCCGACGACGCCCGTGGCGCGCGTCTCGCCGGCACCGACGGCGCTCTTCGTCGGCAAGGCGTTCGTCCGCAAGGGCGGCCCGGACCTGCTCGCCGCGTGGCCGCGGGTGCGGGCGACGCTGCCCGACGCCCGCCTCGTCCTCGTCGGACCGGAGGGCCTCACCGATCTGCCCGAGGGCGTGAGCTCGTTGGGACGCATCGACCGTTCCGCCCCGGGCGGCGAGGAGGCCCTCGCCGCGGCATTCGCCTCGGCGACCGTCCTCGCGCTCCCGTCGCGCTTCGAGCCGTTCGGGACGGCGATGCTCGAGGGGATGGGGTGGGGGCTGGCGTGCGTCGGCACGAGCGGCTGCGCGATGCCCGAGGTCGTCGAGGACGGCGTCACCGGCCGGATCGTGCCGCCCGGCGACAGCCGCGCGCTCGCCGCGGCCCTCATCGACCTCCTGCGCGATCCCGCCCGGGCCGCCGCGATGGGGGCCGCGGGCCGCCGGCGCCTGGAGCAGCGGTTCACCTGGGACGTCGTC
The DNA here is from genome assembly GCA_041603715.1 of Paraconexibacter sp. GTDB lineage: Bacteria > Actinomycetota > Thermoleophilia > Solirubrobacterales > Solirubrobacteraceae > Paraconexibacter. Next base: position 3,233 of record JBFIDS010000249.1, read on the forward strand.
GCCGGGAAGATGCTCGCGGCGCTCGGCGAGGCCCGCCGATGAGCCGGCCGCCCCTCGTCGTCCACGCGATCGACACGCTGCGGACCGGTGGCGCTCAATGGGTCCTCGGGGCGCTGGTCGAGGGCCTCGCCGGGGCCGGGCTGACCCGCAACGTCGTGGTCGCGGGCACGGCCGATCGGGCCGATCCCATCCTCCTCGCCCGGCTCGACGCCTGCGCCGACCGGGTCGAGATCCTCGACAGCCACCGACTCGCCGATCCCGCCCTCCTCGCCGGAATCGTTCGCGCGCTGCGCGGGGAGCGGCCCGCCCTGCTGCACACGCATCTCGTCGGCACGAACGTCAACGGGCGGATCGCGGCGCGGCTCGCGCGCGTGCCGCACGTCGCGACCGTCCACACCGCGCCCGGAGGGGCCGAGGACACCCCGGGGCGCCGGTGGGCCGATGGCCTCACGGCGCGTCTCTCCCGTCGCATCGTCGTGCCGTCGGCCGCCGTCGGCGAGGCCTACCGGACGCGGTGGCGCGTCCCGTCCGGCCGGATCACCGTCATCCCGAACCCGGTGCCGTCACGCGTCCCCCGGGCGGGTGCCCGCGCCGCCGTCCGGCGCGAGCTCGCGGTCGCCGACGACGAGCTGCTCGTGCTCTGCCTCGCACGCCTCGAGCCGCAGAAGGGCGTCGATGTGCTCCTCGACGCCGCGCGCGGCCTCCCCGGGCGGGTGCGCGTCGCGGTCGCCGGGGACGGGCCCGAGCGGGATCGGCTCGAGGGCCCGGCGTCGGAGGCCGGGGTCAGGATGCTCGGCCATCGGGCCGACGTCGCCGACCTGCTCGCCGCGAGCGACCTCGTGTGCCTGCCATCGCGTCACGAGGCGCTGCCCCTCACGCTGCTGGAGGCCATGGCCGCGGGGGTGCCGGTCGTCGCGTCTGCCGTCGGAGGGGTCCCAGAGCTGCTCGAGGGCGGTGCCGGCGCCCTCGTTCACGCCGGAGATGCCCCCGGCCTGCGCGACGCGCTGTGCGCGCTCGCCGGCGATCCGGCCGCGCGCGAGCGGTTCGCCGCGGGTGGTGCGGCTCGCGTCGCGGCCCGGCACTCCCCCGCCGTGGTCGCCGCCGCACACGCGGCGCTGTACTGCGAGCTGCGACGCGGTGCGGTGCTCAGCGCCGGCGCGCGGGCACACCGACGGGTCGCCCGCGGCGGACCGTGACGCGGTCGAACCACAGGCGCAATGACCGCCGCTGACGGTTCTCATCGGTGGCGACGATGCCGGCGCGGAGCCGGTCGACGCCCCGGCCGTACGTGTTCGCCTTCCGGCTGCGGGTGACGCGGCGGCCGTCGATGTAGACCTCGTTGACGGCGCCCGAGCGCCTGCTCAGCCGCTGACGCACCTCGAGATGGAACCAGCGGCCCTCCGGGAGGGTGAACCGGGGGGTGATCGCCTCCTGCTCGATGCCGAGCTTCTGGCGTACGAGCCGGGCCTTCCTGTCGGACCGGTAGATGACGATCCCCGAGCGGTCCGTCGTGTCCGGGTCCGTCGCCCAGTTGTCCCAACGCAGCAGGTCGACCTGTCCCTGCATCGCGGCTCGGAACCCGCGAGGCAGGTAGAACGCCGCCCCGTAGGAGACGTCGTCGCCGTCGTCCCAGTCCACGTTGAAGATCCCGCGGGAGAAGCCGTTGCCCCCGCCGAGGATCGACGCCCGCGCCGACCACTTCCCTTCGTAGGCACGCGCCTTCGACGGTCGCAGGTCGCCCCGCGAGGCATTGAGCTGGTCGAACTCGCCGAGCCCGGCCGTCCGGATCGTGGCGGAGCGATCGACGACCGCGGCGCCCGCGACGGCGGGTGCGGCGAGCGCGCCGAGACAGGCGACGAGCAGGAACGGCGACAGAAGGCGGGCCACAAAGTCCTCCACGATCGGGGGGCAGCTTACCCCCGTCATCGGCTCCAGCGGCAGGAAACCATCGTCCTTGGGGCAAGAAACCCACCCGCTGCGGTCCGTCGGCCCGCCCCGCCGTCACCGCCGTAGCGCCCTTAGCGTGCAACGTGGTGCTCCGCTTGCCCCTTCGCTCCGCGCCGACGCTCGAGCGCATGTCGCTCACCCGGATGTTGCGATCGGTCGGCCGGCGGAGCGGCGTGGTCGTCATCGCGCACCACCGCATCGGTGAGCCTGAGGGGCGGACGGGTGACCCCGCGCTCTTCTCGGCGACGCAGGACGAGCTCGCTGCCCAGCTGCGCACCGTCTCGACCTCGGCGCAGCTCATCGGGCCCGACGAGCTGGAAGAGGCCTGGCGTACCCCCGGCCTCCACGTCCTCCTCACCTTCGACGACGGCTACGCGGAC
>JBFIDS010000250.1:0-5553 GCA_041603715.1 Paraconexibacter sp.
CGCGGGGAGAACGCCGAGGAGCGGCACGCCCGCGAGGGCGCGGCCGGTCTCCTCGGCGACGAGGAGGGCGTCGAAGACGCCGAGCCCGGCGCCGCCGCGGTCCTCGCTCACGAGGAGCCCGGGCCAGCCGGCCTCCTTCGCCGTCGGCCACAGGTCGGGGAGCGCGTCGGGCTGCTCGAGCGCGTCGCGCGCCGCCTCGACGGTCTTCACGCGCGAGAGGGCGCCACGCGCCGCCTCGCGGAGGAACTCCTGCTCGTCGGAGAGGGCGAGGTTCATCGTGCAGCTCCTTCGATGGAAGTGACGGGACAGCTCATGCGGACACCGCCTCCTTCTCCTTCGCGCGCAGCTCGCTGAAGGGGATGCCCTTGTCGAGGCGCGGCTCCGGCGGCAGGCCGAGGACCCGCTCGCCGATCGTGTTGCGCAGGATGCCCTCGGTCCCGCCCGCCGACTTCAGGCCGGGCAGGAACGAGATCATGTACGCCCACTCGCTGCTCTCGTCGAGGGCGTCGGGGCCGAAGACGTCGGCGAGGAGGTCGCCGGCGGCGATCGCGGCGTTGACGGTCGTCACCTTCGCGAGGCCCGACTCGGGGCCGGGGATCTGCCCCTTGGCGAGGGCGGTGAGGGTGCGGTAGCCGGTGAAGCGCACCGCGAGCAGCTCCGTGGAGAGCTCGCCGAGGCGCTTGCGGATGACGGGGTCCTTCGTTGCCGCTTCGTCGGCCGCGAGGGCTCGCGCGAAGCGGTCACCGCGGTAGCCGAAGCCCTCGGAGCCGAGGCCGATCGTGAGGCGCTCGAACATGAGGACGGTGAGCGCGGTGCCCCAGCCGTTGTTCACGCCGCCGACGACGTACTCGGCGGGGACGACGACGTCGTCGAAGAAGACCTCGTTGAACTCCGCCTCGCCCGAGATCTGGCGCAGCCCGCGGGTCGTGACGCCCTCGGCGTTCATGTCCACGATGAACATCGTGAGGCCCTTGTGCTTGTGCTGCTCGGGGTCGGTCCGCGCGAGGAGGAGGCCGTAGGTCGAGAACTGAGCGTTGGTCGTCCACACCTTCTGCCCGTTGAGCGTGTAGGTGCCGTCGCCGTTGTCCTTCGCGCGGGTCTGCACCGCGGCGAGGTCGGAGCCGGCCGCCGGCTCGCTGAAGAGCTGGCACCACACCTCGTCGCCATGGAGCATCGGGCCGAGGTAGTTCTCCTTCTGCTCATCGGTGCCGTGCGCGATGAGGCACGGGCCCAGCATGCCGATCCCGATGACGTCGAGGATGCCGGGGGCGCCGGCCGCGGCGATCTCCTGGTTGACGATGACCTGCTCGATCGGGCCGAGGCCCTGGCCGCCGAACTCCTTCGGCCACGTGAGGCCGGCGAGCCCGTTCTCGGCGAGCTTGCGCTGCCACGCGCGGCGGCTGTCGATGTAGGCGCTGTCTCCGCTGTCGCCGGTGGAGGGCGGCGCGTCCGCCGTGTTGGCAGCGAGCCAGCCGCGCACCCTGGTGCGGAATTCGGCCTGCTCGGGCGTGTCGTTCAGATCCACCCTGGTCTCCTTGCTCACGGATTGACTGGTCAGTCAACGGCACCGTACCACTGTTGGCACCGCGCCAACGAGGGTACGGGTGAGCGCGCCGGGCAGTTCTCGCTCAACCCGAGAGCGCGAACCCGCGCTGGAGCAGCTGGGTCGCCTTGCGCCCCGGATCGTCCGCGTCGAGCAGGACGACGACGAGGCGGCGGCCGTCCTGCTCGGCAGCGCCGACGAAGCAGCGACCGGCCGCGCTCGTGAAGCCGGTCTTGATGCCCAGCGCGCCGGGGAACCCGTCCTTGATGAGCGGGTTGTGGCTGAACAGGTGCAGCCGGCCGCCCTTGGTGGGGAAGGGGAACCGCGCGTTGTGGGTGCCGACGACCTTCGCGACGCGCGGTGAGTCGAGCGCGAGGCGCGCCATCGCCGCGAGATCGACCGCACACGAGCGGTTGCCCTCGTCCACGATCCCGCTCGAGGAGGCGAACCGCGTGCAGGCGAGTCGCTCCTCCTCGGCGCGCTCGTTCATCAGCGCGACGAACTCCTCCTCGGTGCCCGCGACGTGCTCGGCGAGCGCGACGGCGGCGTCGTTGCCGCTGATGAGCATGAGGACGTTGAGGAGCGTCTCGACGCGGACGCGCTCCTTGCGCGGGAGGATCCCGAGCTTCGAGCCGTCCACGGCGCGGGCGCGCTCGGAGACGCGCACCTTGTCGCGCGGCCCGGTGCTCTCCGCGACGAGGACCGCGGTCATGATCTTCGTGAGCGACGCGATCGGAAGCGGTGTGAGCGGGCGGTGGCGCCAGAGCACCTCCCCGGTGTCGACGTCGATGAGCAGCCCGGCGGCCGGCGGCCGGTGGAAGCGGATGCGCACCGGGTCGATCGCCGTCTCCTCGAGCTGGACGTCGAGCGCCTTCGGCCCGCCGTCGACGAGGAGCGCCCCGTTGGCCGCCTGCGGCGGGGGCGACGGGAGCGACGGGGCCGCAGGCGCGGCGGCCGTCGCGCTCCCGGTGACGGAGCCGTCGTCGAACACGCCGCAGCCGGACGCCCCGGCGGCGAGGACCGCCGTCCCGATGAGCGAGGCGAGGCGCGGCAGGAGCGTCCGGCTCACGGGTCCGGGGGCTGCCTCAGGGCGCCGACGATGCCGAAGCTGAACATCGCGAGGATGATGATCGACACCGTGCCGAGTGCGGTCGGCCCGTTGTCGATGAGGTCCTGGATGGTGAAGGCCCCCATGACCGCGATGAAGACGAGCGCCGCGGCGAGGATGGGCTTGTGGGCAGGGTTCATCGCTCGAGTCCTTCGTCAGTAGACGGGGTACTTCGCCCCGCCGAACGGGGTCTCCTTCACGCGCGTGCAGAACAGGCGTATCGCGAGCATGCCGAACGCGAACCCGCCGATGTGGGCGAAGTAGGCCACACCGCCTCCCTCACCGACCGGATTCGTGAGGTCGAGCGCGCCGAACGCGACCTGGATGAGGAACCAGGCACCGAGCACGATGGAGGCGCGCAGCTCGATCACCGTGAAGAAGAGCACGATGAAGATGAGCGTGATGACCTTCGCCCGCGGATAGAGCAGGAGGTAGGCGCCGAGGACCCCGGCGACCGCGCCGGACGCGCCGACCGTCGGGACCGCCGAGGACGGGTCGACCGCCGTCTGCAACGCGATCGCGGCGACGCCGCCGAGCAGGTAGAAGGCGACGAAGCGCACCCGGCTCATCGAGTCCTCGATGTTGTTGCCGAAGATCCACAGGAAGAGCATGTTCCCCGCGAGGTGGAGCAGCCCACCGTGGAGGAACATCGACGAGAACACGGTGAGGAACCACGGCGGCTGGGACGGAGCCTGCCCCGTCACCCCGGTCTGGCCCTCGCAGGCGATCGTGGTGCCGGAGGAGGTCGCCGCCGGTGCGCAGTCGCTGCCCGGGTTGCTCAGCTCGTAGGGGATCGCGCCCCAGTCGAGGATGAACCCCTGGTCGGGGTCCCCGAGGATCGATCCCGGGCGCTGGAGGAGCAGGTAGACGAGGACGTTGATCGCGATGATCGCGATCGTCACGACCGGCAGTCGGTCGGTCGGGATGTTGTCCTTCAGCGGGAACAAGGGAGAGCGACGATTCTCACAGCGTCCCGCGCGGGGCGAGCCAGACGCTGTCGAAGCCGAGGCAGGTGTGTTCGCGCAGGAGATCGAAGTCCGCGTCGTAGTGGAGGACGCCGGCGCCGTGGCGGGCGGCGAGCGCGGCGATGAGCAGGTCGGTCGGAGGAAGACGGTGATGGCCGACACGGGCGAGGTCGGCCTGGGCGGCGAGCGACAGCTCCTCGACCTCCGCGTCGATCGGAAGATGGGGAAGCGTCCGGAGATCTGCGAGGGCTTCCGCGTGGTCGCGTGCTTCCCGCGCGGAGAACCCCGCCTCGAGGAGGAACGGGAGGCAGACCGCGAGGTCGTCGGCGCGGCCGGGCACAGCGACGCCTCGGGACATGTGCGACCACGCCGAGTTGTCGAGGAGGATCACGGCGTGTCGACGAGGGGCGGGACATCGCTCAGCCCGGTGAGCTTCACCGCCCTCGCGGCGTCCTCGTCGATCGCGTACGGGAGGGGGCGGCCGGTGCGAAGGTCCTCGAGGAAGCGGGCGCGGCGCGCGACCGTCGCTTCGTCCTCGCCTTCGATCTCCCGCGCCTTCTCCCGCGCGCCCCGGATGAGGAGTTCGCGCATCGAGATCGGCTCGGATCCCATGCGTGCGCGCAGCGCGTCGAGCGCCGCCTTCACGTCGGGTGTCTCGGTGATCGCGATCCGGCGGTGGCGCGTCGGCACCGACCGAGTGTAACACTCGGTGTCACACCGGCGGGGGTGGTCCTACCCGGCGGCGGCGAGCGGACCGACGCCGGGCTCGTCCTGGGCCACGTGCTGGTCGGCGTGGTAGCTCGACCGCACGAGGGGGCCGGCGGCGATGTGGTCGAACCCGAGGGTCATCCCGCGCTCGCGGACCTCCTCGAACTCGTCCGGGTGCCAGTAGCGGATGACGGGCAGGTGGCGGGCGGTCGGGCGCAGGTACTGCCCGATCGTGATGATCTGGACGTGGTGCTCGCGGAGTCGCGCGAGGGTCTCGACGACCTCGTCGACCGTCTCGCCGAGGCCGACCATGAGGCCCGACTTCGTCGAGACGTCGTCGCCACCGAGCATCTTCGCGTTGCGCAGCACGCGGGTGGAGCGCTCGAACGTCGATCCGCGTCGCGCGACAGGGTAGAGCCGCGGGACGACCTCGACGTTGTGGTTGAACACGTCGGGGCGCTCGGCGATCACCTTCGCGAGCGGCATCTCCTGGCCACGGAAGTCGGGGGTGAGCACCTCGACCTTGCACTTCGGCGCCTGGCGGCGGCACTCGCGGATCGTCGCCGCCCAGATTCCCGCCCCGTAGTCGGGGAGGTCGTCGCGGTCGACGGACGTGATGACGGCGTGGCGCAGGCCCATCTTCGCGATCGACCGGGCGACGCGGGCGGGCTCGAGCGGGTCGTTCCAGGTCGGCCGGCCGGTCTTCACGTGGCAGAAGCCGCACCGCCGCGTGCACGTGTCCCCGAGGATCATGAACGTCGCGGTCCCGCGCTCCCAGCACTCGCCGACGTTGGGGCACGCCGCCTCCTGGCACACCGTGTGGAGGTTCTCCTCCTTGATGAGCTCCTTCAGCTCGCGGTAGCGCGGGCTGCCCGGGGCCGGGACCTTGAACCACGGCGGCTTGCGCTCGCGCATGTCGACGCCCTCGGACCCGAGGAACGCGACGACGTCGATGCCTCCCGGGTTGGACCGCGAGCGGGTCTGGTGCACGCGGTCGGAGGGGGCGGTCGGAGGCGTCGTGGCCATCACACGAGTGTAGGTGAGGCGACCTCCCGGCTCCCGGCGCGGTGGCTCCCGGCCCGGCGCGGGGATAGGGTCGCGCCATGACCAAGAATCCAGGACAACTCCTCGCGGGCGTGCGGATCGCCGTCGGTGTGGGGGCGCTCGTCGCCCCCCGCCTCGTCGGGCGCCTGTTCGGCCTCGACCCCGCCGCCAACCCGCAGTCGATC
>JBFIDS010000251.1:0-5549 GCA_041603715.1 Paraconexibacter sp.
CGCCGAGGAGCGCATGCGCGGCCCCGCCCTCGAGCTCGGGGCCGATCGATACGTGGAGAAGGGCGCCGACCTCGCCGAGGTCCGGGCGATCGTCCGCGCGGCCGGGACCGGGCACACCGAAGGCTGACACCCGGTGTCCGCGTCGGTGCGGACACCGGTTGAGCGACGCGCGCGGCGGGAACACCAGCCTGCGAGGATCGCATCCCGACCCGAGGAGAGTCAGACCCATGCCGCAGATCGACGTCAACGGCACGACGCTTCACTACGAGTTCTCGGCGCCGCCCGACCGGCCGGACGCGCCGGCCCTCGTGTTCGGCCACTCGCTCTTCTTCGACCACCGGATGTTCGACGCCCAGGCGGAGCACTTCTCCGCGTCCCACCGCGTCGTCCGCTACGACCACCGGGGCCAGGGCGCGAGCGCGCGGGCCCCGCGGGAGCAGCTCGACATGGACACGCTCGCCGACGACGCCGCGGCTCTCATCGAGGCCCTCGACGTCGCGCCGTGCACGTACGTGGGCAACTCGATGGGCGGCTTCATCGCCCTGCGGCTCGCGGCGCGCCGGCCCGACCTCGTGCGCTCGGTCGTCGTGCTGGGCTCCTCGGGCGACGCCGAGGAGAAGATCGAGGAGTTCGACCCGCTCGCCGTCACGCTGGGCGAGGTCGGCGTCAACCCCGTCCTCGACACCGTCCTCTTCATCATGCTCGGGGACACGACGCTGAGCGGCGCGCCCGAGCGGGCCGTCGTCCTCGGGGCGGCGCGCGAGCAGATCGCCCGGCTGCTCCCCGACATCGCGGACGCGGCGTGGCAGGTGGTACACCGCGACAGCGTGCTCGACGAGCTCTCCGGGACCACCGTCCCCATCCTCGTCGTCGCGGGCGACGAGGATCACGCGTACCCACCCGAGAAGTCGCGGCAGATCGCCGAGGCGGCGCCGAACGCGGCGCTCCACGTCGTGTCGCGAGCAGGGCACTCGGTCGCGCTCGAGGCGCCCAACGCCGTCAACACGCTGCTCACCGAGCACCTCGAGGCGCTCCCGGTCGCCTGAGGCGGCGACCACGCCCTTCTGCAGCGTGCGCCGCAGAAGGGGACCGGCTCACCGTCCGCGGGCCGTCAGGAGGCCGCGTGGCCCGGCACGCGCGTGAGCCCGATGATGACCTTGCCGTCTCGCCGACGGTAGCCCTCGAGCCACTCGGACCGCCGTGGGCGCTGATCGGCCCAGCGCCAGCCGCGGATGCCCTGCAGCGGCGGCCGCCCGACGATCTGGCGCGCCCGCGCACAGGTGACGCGCCCGGCCCCTCGGGGGATGCGCACCTGGTACCGGGACAGGTGCCGGCGGACGATCCCGCAGGAGCGCGTGCCGGTCGCGCTCTCGGGGAGTCGCGCGCGCAGCCACGAGGGACGGACGAGCGGAGCGATCCGCGCGGCGTAGAAGCGGGCCATCGCGACCGCCCCGGGGTCGCGGCTGGGGTGCAGATCATCGCCGCCGAACCACGACGGCCGGCCGTCGCTGTGCGCCTTCCAGTCGAGGAGCACCGCGCGGTGCGGGTCCGCGCGCACGTGAGCGCGCATCGCGGCCCGGGCGCGCCCGTCGTTGCGACTGGTGGCGAGCGCGAGGACCCGGCGGGGACCCACCGCGCGGCGCAGTGCGCGGAGGTCGGCCCGGTCGAGGCCGCCGTTGGACCCGAGGGCGAGAAGGACGACATGCGGCAGGCGGCCCTCCCGACGGCGAGCGCGGATGATCCGCAGCCCGTCGGCGACACCCCGGCAGCCCCGGGCGTCGGCGTCGATTCCACGGCGACCGAGTCGTGGCGCGGCGAGGATCATCGTCGAGTCACCGACGGCGAACGCCCCGCGCTGCCCGGCCGGCCGCGGCTGGGGCGCGTGTCCCTGCCCGCGGGCCTCGCACGCGTCCTGGGCGACGGCGACCGGCACGACGAGCGCCGATGCGAACGCGAGCACGCCGGCGATCGACGTGATCGTGATCAGGCCTCGGCGTGTGCGCGAGGTCATCGCGCCCGCAGATAACCGTCGGCGCGCAGCGCGCGCAGGATGATGTCGGCGGCGATCGAGGCGCCCTTCGTGTTCAGGTGCACGCCGTCGGGCGCACGCACCGAGACACTCCGACCGGCGTGCCGGATCGTCTGCCGATACCTCCCCCCGGGCGTGAAGCGGCCGCGCAGGTCGATGACGCGCACCTGCGAGCGGTCGAACCGCGCGGCGGCCTTCGCGATGCCGCGGTTGGTCGCGCGGAAGTAGCGGTCGAACTCGTCGCCGCGCGCCGCCGGGAGGAGCATCCAGTAGACGCGCCCGGCCCCGCCGCGCAGGTAGCTGCGCATCATCGTCGCGACCCGGTCGGCGTAGAGGCTGGTCCACTCCCCGCCGCAGCACTCCACCCGGCCGCCGGCCCGGCGCGGGATCGGGAAGCCGTCGTTGGCCCCCAGGAACATCACCGTCACGTCGGGCTTGAAGGTGCGCGCCGTCTCCCGCGCGCGCCGCAACCAGTCGAACTGGGCGGGCTTCGTGATCCCGGTCGCGACGTGATCGTCGCTGCGCACCCTAACCCCCTGCTTGCGTGTGCGCTGCGCGAGGAAGCCGTCGATGATCTGGATCATCGAGTCCCCCGCGGCGAGCAGCCGGAACCGGCCACCCACGCGCCGCACGACGCCGGTGGATCGCACTCGCTGCCCGAACCGGGTCCGCAGCACGATCCGGTAGCGGCCCGGCCGCGATGCGGGGACCCGGACCACGCGGGTCGCCCGGCCGTCGGCGAAGTCGGCGACCCGGCATCGCAGGGTGCGGCCCGCCGGGGCGGCGCACACCTCTGCGCGCTCCCCGCCGACCCCGAACCGGTCCCGAACGGCGACGTCGAGTCCCCGGCCGGCGCGTCCGCTCGCCCTCCCGAGCGAGAAGCGCCTCTTGCAGGCGGGCGTGCTGACCGCCGTGACCGTGGTCGTCGCCCGTCCGTCCGCGAGCGTCGCGGTGACCGTGTACTCGCGGGTGAGCGGGTCGCAGCGCCACGTGGCGAGTCGCTTGCGCCCCGTCGACGGGGCCGGCATCCGGAGGGTCGCGACGAGCTCGTCGAGGTCCCCCGTCGTCTCGCGGACCGTGACGACCGCCCCCGGCGTGCCGGCGACCTTCAGGCGGATCCAGCCGCGCTCCACGACCGACGCTCTCGCGCTGATCTTCGGCAGCGCCTCGGGTGGCGTCTGTGCCCCCGCACGCCCCGCGGGGACAGCGGCGAGGACGGCGGCGAGGACGAGGACGAGGGTCGGTCGGCGGAGGTTCATCGAGAGGGCTGGACGCACGAGGATCTGGACCGTGCGCGCGACGATCGTACTCACAACTCCGACGCCTGTCGCACGCTCGTCGTCGCGACCGGATTCAGGGAGCGCATGGGGTCCGCGGACACGCCCGCTCATGCAGGAGGCCCCGCGCTGCGGGGCCTCGTCATGGGCGATCCAGGACTCGAACCTGGGACCTCTTCCTTATCAGAGAAGCGCTCTAACCGGCTGAGCTAATCGCCCGTGGGAACGGGCAGTGTAGCGAGGCGCTGCGGCGTGCGGCGACCCGCGCGGCTCAGCCGCGCGCGGTGACCCCGAGCCGCTCCGCGAGCGCGACGGCCTCGTCCGCAGAATCGAACACCAGTTCGACCCGGTAGCCGGTCCCGCGCGGCTTGACCCGCACATCGCGGCCGAGCGCGGCACCGAGCGCGGCGGTGATGTCCTCGGCCGCCTCGACCTGGTCGGGATGCAGGGCGGCACGGCCCTTCGTCGACGCACGATCCGGACCGTTGGCCTTCCTCGCCTGGTCCTCCGTCACGCGCACCGACCACCCCTCCGTGGAGGCGGCGCGGGCGAGGCGCCGACGGTCCGCGTGATCCTCGGCCATGAGCAGCGCCCGGCCGTGGCCCTCGGTGAGCGACCCGGCCTCGAGGAGGTCGAGGGCCTCGTCGGGCAGGTCGAGGATCCGCAGCAGGTTCGAGACGGCGACACGACTGCGGCCGATCCGCTTGGCGACGGCCTCGCGGGTGAGGCCGAGCTCCTCGACGAGACCGGCGACGGCACGGGCCTCCTCGACGGGGTTGAGGTCCTCGCGGGCGACGTTCTCGATGAGCGCATCCTCGAGCGTCGTCGCGTCGTCGCGCTCGCGCACGATCGCGGGGAGCGTCTCGAGCCCGGCGAGCTGCGCCGCGCGCCAGCGGCGCTCACCGGCGACGAGCTCGAAGCCCGTCCCGGCGGGAGAGGGCCTGACGAGAACGGGCTGCAAGACGCCGCGCTCCCCGAGCGAGTCGGCGAGGGCCTGCAGAGCGTCGTCGTCGAAGCGCTTGCGCGGCTGGTTGGGGTTGGGGTGGACCTCGGCGACCTTGAGGTCGCGCAGCTCATCGCCGGAGGCGACGCCGGGCGCGCCCTGGTCGGCGACGTCCTCGGCGGTCACCGAGAGGATCGCCGAGAGCCCTCGGCCCATTCCACGCTTTTCAGCCACGGGCGGCCACCTCCTTCGCGAGCTCGAAGTACGCGTCGGCGCCCGTCGAGTGGGGGTCGTAATGGGTGACGGGCACCCCGTGGCTCGGCGACTCGCTGATGCGGACGTTGCGCGGGATGACCGTGTCGAAGACGAGATCGGGGAAGTGCTCGCGCACGTCGAGCTCGACGTCGCGGGCGAGCCGGGTGCGGCCGTCGTGCATCGTGAGGACCATCCCCGCGATCGTGAGCCGCGGGTTGAGCTGCTGGCGCACGAGCTGGAGGGTCTCGAGGAGCCCGGCGAGGCCCTCGAGGGCGTAGTACTCGGTCTGGACCGGGACGATCACGCGATCCGCCGCGACGAGCGCGTTGACCGTGAGGGGTCCGAGGGACGGCGGGCAATCGAGGATCGTGTAGGCGAAGCGGTCACGGACGCCGACGAGCGCGTCGCGCAGGATGTTCTCCGAGCCGGCGCGGCGCGGCAGCTCGACGCCGGCGCCGGCGAGGTCGGGGCTCGCCGGGAGTACGTGCAGGCGCTCGATCGCGGTCGGGACGATCGCCTCCTCGACGGTCGCGTCACCCGCCAGGACGTCGTAGATGTTCGGGTCGAGGTCCTTCGCGAGCCCGAGGCCGACGGTCGCGTTCGCCTGCGGATCGATGTCGACGAGCAGGGTCTCGTACCCCGCCTCGGCGATGCACGCCGAGACGTTGACCGCGGTGGTGGTCTTCCCCACCCCGCCCTTCTGGTTGGCGATCGCGTAGACGGTTCCCATCACCAGCGAGGGTAGAGCGCAGGGCGGCGAGGCGGTCGCCCCGTTGCACATGAAGCCCGCTCGGAGCGGGAATCAGGCCGCTCGTGGCGCCGCGGGCGTCACGCCGTCGCGCGGATGGGGCGCTTGCGCGCCATCCCGGGGCGCCGCGGGTACGTCGGCGGGGTGGGCCGCGCCTTCACGAAGAGGTGGAGGAACCGGGCGTCGACCTCCGGCCAGGGCTGCACCTCGACGACACGGAGGGGCTCCATCCCGGTCGCCGCCGCGGCCGCCTCGCCGTCGGCCTCCTCGGCCGCGTCCCGGTTGCCCTTCCAGGCG
>JBFIDS010000252.1:0-5549 GCA_041603715.1 Paraconexibacter sp.
CCAGGCCGCGCCGGTGGTCGACCTACCGGAGGCCCGGCCGTCGGCCGGCTGGGAGGAGCGTGCCGCCGACCTCGCCGACCTCGTGCGCCTCGCTGTGGCCGTCGTGCGGTGCTGGTTCCGCTCGCCCGCGTCGTGGTGGCGGGAGGCCGTCACGCAGGGCTGGGTCCTGGTCGCGCGCACGCTCGTGCCGGCGATGCTGTCGCTCTTCGCCTTCGGCTTCGGCGCGGTGGCAGTGCAGGGCGGCGGCTTCGTCGCCGAGCTCGGGGCGCCCGAGCGCATGGGCGCGCTGTTCTCCGTAGCTTCCCTGCGCGAATTCGTCCCGTTCGTCACCGGGATGGTGGTGGCCGGCGTGGCCGGGACCGCGATCTGCGCCGACCTCGGCGCGCGCAAGGTCCGCGACGAGCTCGACGCGCTCGCAGTCATGGGCGTCGACGCCGTCCGCACGCTCGTCGCCCCGCGCGTCCTGGCGCTCATGGTCATCACTCCGGCCCTCAACATCGTCGGGCTGCTGTTCGCGACGCTCTCCGGTCTGGCCGCGGTGGGATCCTTTGGCGGCACGACGGCGGGCTTCATGGAGACGTTCCGGGCGGGCTTCACGCTGCCCGACCTGGCCGCGAACGTGGTGAAGACCACGGTCTTCGGTTTCATCATCGGCGTCGTCTGCACCCACCGCGGCATGAACGCTTCCGGGGGCAGCGAGGGCGTCGGGCTCGCGGTCAACCGCGCCGTGGTCGTCGCGTTCATCGCGATCTTCGTCTTCAACTACGCCTTCAACGGCACCTACCAGGCGCTGCTGCCCGCGGCGCACGACATCCGATGAGCCTGCCCGGCGCCGGCATCGTCCGCGAAGCGGGCGACCTCACGAGTTTCGCCGGTCGCGCGTTCCTGGCCACTGCCGGCACGCCGCGGTACTTCGCCGAGGTGCTGCGGCAGGCTGCGACCCTGCTGCTCGGGACCACGTTGGTGATCGTCGGGATGGTCACCGTCATCGGCGCCGAGTGCGGCCTGTTCGGGACCTACCTGCTGCGCTCGCTCGGAGCGGAGAGCTTCCTCGGCACCAACCCGCCGATCTGCGGGCTGCGCGAGATGTGGCCGTACATGTTCGGCTACCTCTTCGCGGCGAAGGTCGGCTGCGGCCTGGTCGCCGAGATCGGCTCCATGCGTATCAACGAGGAGATCGACGGACTGGAGTCCGTCGGCATCGACACGATGCGCTACGTCGTCGCCACCCGGCTCATCGCCGTCTGGCTGACCGTTCCGCTCATCTACGCCGTGGCGATCGTCTTCGGCGCGATCGGCAGCGGTCTGACCGTCCTCGTGCAGTTCGAGGCCGTCTCCCGCGGCCAGTTCGAGGCGCTGCTGCTCGCCACCTGGACGGCGCCGGACACGCTCTACTCGTTCATCAAGACGATGTCGATCGCCACCGCGGTCGCGCTCGTCGGCATGTACTACGGCTACCGCGCGCGCGGCGGGCCGGTCGGGGTGGGCGACGCGACAGCCCGGTCGATGATCGTCAACCTCGTCCTGATCCACGTGATCGGCGGCGCGTGGTCGACGATCTTCTGGGGCGGCTCCTACGGCATCAGCTTCGGAGGCTGACGGATGCCCGCGCTGCGGAACTCCGCCCTCGTCGCCGCCGCGGTCGCGCTGGTCGCACTGGCCGCCACCCGGTTCGGCGACGACGACGCCCACGAGCTGCGCGCGGTGTTCGCCGAGGCCATCCAGGTCGTCCCCGGCCAGGAGGTTCGGCTCGCCGGCCGGCGGGTCGGCCGGGTCGCCAGCGTCGAGGAGGTCGACGGCGAGGCGGTCGTGCGACTGCGCATCGACCAGGACGACTGGCCCCTGCGCCGCGGCACGACCGCCCGGTTGCGGTTCGGCTCCGTGAGCGGGTACGCCGCCCGGTTCGTCGACCTCGCACCCGGTCCGGCTTCACAGCCGCCACTGCGCGACGGCGCGATCCTCGACCCGGAGCAGACGATCACCCCAGTCGAGTTCGATCAGCTCTTCAGCACCTTCGACCGCCGGACGCGCGGCGACCTGGCCGGTGTGCTCGACCTCGGGGCACGCACCCTCGACCACGGCGGCGCCGAGGGTCTGCGCGGGGTCCTGCGCGAGGGGCCCGGCGGCGCTGACGCCTACGCGCAGCTCGCCGCGGACCTGGGCGCCGACCCGCACGCGCTGCGCACGCTCCTGCGCTCCGGCCGGGCGACCACGTCGGCGATCGCCCGCCAACTCCCCGCGCTGCGTGCGCTAATCCGCCGGGCCGCTGGCACGTTCGAGGAGCTGGCCACACACCGCGACGCGCAGCGCGCCACGCTCGACCGCCTCCCGGAGGCGCTGCGCTCGGGGCGCCGGACCCTGGCGCGGCTGGACGGCAGCATGGGCCCGCTCTCCGCCCTCGTGGCCGACCTGCGTCCCGGTGCCGCCGCGCTGCGCGGAGCCGCGCCCGAGGTCGAAGCGCTCACATCCCGCCTGCGCGAGGTCGCCCCGCTGACCAGCGCCACGCTGCGCACCGGCCGCCGCGCCGCCCCGTCGATCGACGCGCTGCTGCGGGCCGGCACGCCGTTCGCCCCCATGGTGGCCAAGGCGCTCGACGGCCTCGCGCCCGCGCTGCACTGCATCACGCCCTACGGGCCGGAGATCACGGGCATGGCGTCCACCTGGACCGGGCTGTCGGGCATCGATCCCGGCGGCGGGCACGGCCGTGTGGACCTCACGCAGCTGCCGCCGACCGTCGCCGCGGGCACGGTCCTGTCCAGCGAGCAGATCACCGACCTGTTCGGTAGCCGCGTCCGTTACGCGATGCCGCGGCCTCCCGGCCTCGACACCGGCCAGCCCTGGTTCTTGCCCGAGTGCGGCGCCGGCCCCGATGCGCTGGACCCGAGCAAGGACCCCGAGCGCCGGAAGGCCGCAGGCTGATGCGCCCGCTCCTGCCCATCGCCGCGGTCCTCGTGATTCTCGGCGTCGTCGCGCTCGCCGCGGGCGGCGAGGACCCGTACCGCCTGCGCCTCGTGACCGATGACGCGGCGGGATTGCGCAAGGACTTCGCGGTCAAGGTCGCCGGGGCCACCGCGGGCAAGGTCACCGAGGTCCGTCTCGACGACGAGGACCGTGCGGTCGCCGAGCTCGAGCTCGATGCCGCCAACGGCCCGATCGGGACCGATGCGCGGGCCGCCATCCGCTCGAGCAACCTGCTCGGCGAGAAGTACGTCGACCTGCGCCCCGGCGACGTCCGCCGTCCTGCTCCCAGCGGCGCGACACTCCCGCCCGAGCGCGTCACCGTGGCCACGGAGCTCGACGACGTGCTCGCCGTGCTGCGTCCCGACACGCGCGTCGCGCTCGCCGCGTTCCTCAACGGGCAGGGCGAAGCACTGGCCGGACGGGGCGGCGACCTCGCGGCGGCCCTGCGCCGCCTTCCCGCGACCCTGGACGAAGCGCGCCGCCTGGTCGAGGGCCTGGCGACCCACAACCGCGCGGTCGGAGACCTGCTGGAGCGCAGCGACGCGCTGGTGGCCCGGCTCGCTGCGCGCCGGCAGGCCCTTGGCCGCCTGGTCGCGTCCGCCGACGCTGCGCTGGACCCGTTGGCCCGGGAACGCGCGGGCCTGGGCGAGACCGTCCGCCGGGCGCCGGCGACGCTGGCGCAGGTCCGCCGATCCCTGGTGGCGCTGCGCGAGGCGGCGGGACCGCTGGCCCCGGCGGCCCGCGGGCTCACCACCAGCGCCGAGCCGTTGCGGGCGGCCCTGCGCGAGCTCCCCGGCTTCGCCACGGCCGCGCAGCCCACACTGCGAGCCGCTGCCGCTGCCGCACCCGACCTCGCACGCCTGGGCCGCCGGACCAGTCCGGTCGTGCGGCGGCTGCGCCCGGCTGCGGCGCAACTCGGGCGCACGTCGCAGGCGCTGGAACCGGTCAGCGCCGCGCTCGACGACGGCATCGCCGACGTCCTCGGAATGCTCCAGGGCTGGGCGCGCGCGATCCAGAACCGAGATGCGGCCGGGCACGTGTTCCGCGTCAGCGCCACGGTGGGTCAGGACGCCCTCAACAAGCTCGACGGGTCCCTGGCGCGCGACCGCCGCGCCGGCCGCCGGCGTCCTCGGCGCTCGACGCCCGACACCCCGGCGCCGCGTCCCGCGCCCCTCCTGCTCCCCCAGCCGTCCACGCCCTCCCGCCTGCCCGAGCTCCCGGTGGTCCGGGTGCCCGGTCTGCCGCCCATCGAGCTTCCCGACCTCGACCGGGGGGCGGACCGCGTCGCGGGCGAGGCCCAGGCGCTCCTCGACTTCCTCCTGAAGCCATGACGTTCCGCACCGTCACCCGCCGCCGCATCCGCCGCGCCTCGGGCTCGCGCCGCGCCGACCTGCTCATCGCCGGGGCCGCCGCGCTGCTCATCGCCGCTCTGCTCGTCCTCGGCGCGACGGTGCAGCGCGGCCTGCCGGGGGCCGACTACTACGACCTGCGCGCGACGTTCGCCGATGCGGCCAACCTCGGCCGGCACGCCGAGGTGCGGATCGCCGGAAAGCGCGTCGGCCAGGTCCTCGAGGTCCGGCCCGAGGGTGGTGGCGCCCAGGTCGGCCTGCAGCTCGACCGCGACATCCGCCCGCTGCGCGTGGGCACCCGCGCGCGCATCCGACTCAAGGGCCTGCTCGGCGCCAAGTACGTCGAGCTCGTGCCAGCCCCGACCGGGGCGGCCCTGCCCGACGGCGCGTTCCTGCCGACGCGCGCGACGTCGACCACGGTTGAGCTCGATGACATCTTCGCCAGCCTCGACGCGCCGCGCCGGCGTGCTCTGGGCTCCGGGATCGACAGCCTCGGCGCCGGCTTCCTGGGGCGCGGAGAGGACCTGAACGAGGCGCTCGGGATGCTCCCGCGCAGCCTCGGAGACCTGAACTCCGTCAGCGCGGCGATCAACGATCTGCGCGGCGCCGCCGAGCGCCTCGCCCCGGGGCTGGCCGCGGCGGCCGAGGCCGTGGAGCCCGCGGCACAGGACTTCGCGGACGGATGGGACCCGTCGGCGCGCGCCCTGGCGCCGCTGGCCGACCGCGAGGAGGATGTGCGGGCGCTGCTGGACGTCGCACCCGGTGCACTGCGCGCCAGCCGCGATGGACTCGCCGCCACCGATCCGCTCCTGGCCCAGACCGCACGTCTGGCCCGCGCCATCGAGCGCGTCACCGGCCCCGCGCCCGCCGCGCTGCGTCAGACGGCCGCCCTCCTGCGCGACGCCCGCCGCCCGCTCGTGCAGACCCGGGAGCTCCTCGGGCACGCTCGTGCCGCAGTCGACCCGACCGTACGCCTCACCGACAGCGCGCGGCCGCTGCTCGAGCCCCTGACCCGCGGTCTGCGCGAGGCCGTGCCGACCCTCGACGTCATCGCCGAGCGCCGCTGCGACCTGCTCGGACTGGCGCGCAACTGGCGCAGCATGCTGGCCTTCGGCACCGACCGCGGCGCCGCCATCGGGCCCGAGACGGGGCTGCGGGTGACGGTCGTGGCCGAGCCGAGCGAGCTCGTGCAGACCGTCGCCGACCTGCCCCAGCTCGTCGACCGCGGGTCGAGCTACC
>JBFIDS010000253.1:0-5531 GCA_041603715.1 Paraconexibacter sp.
GGCTGCACGCCGGCGCCCGGGACCAACCTCGCGTCGGCCGCTGACGACCCCGGGGACGCCGGCACGCCACGCGGCGCCGTGCGCTCGGCTCGGCTCGGCTCGGCTCAGCGCAGAGCGGCGTGGATGAGCGTCTCCGCGGTCTCGACGGCCTCCTCGCGGGAGGCCGCGTCGAGCTTGCGCAGGAGGTGCTTGACGTGGGAGCGCACGGTGGAGGTGCACACGCCGAGCTCGGCGGCGACCTCGGGCGTGCCGTAGCCGGCGCGGAGCAGATCGAGGACCTCCCACTCACGATCCGAGAGAGCGCTGCGCACGGGGCGGACCCCGGCGGACCCGGTCGGCACGGACCGCAGCTCCGCGACGAGGCGGCGCGTGAGCCGTCGGGACACGACGGACTCCCCGCGCGCCATCGCACGCACGACCCGCGGCAGGACCGTGACGTCGACGCGCTTCGACAGGAAGCCGTCCGCGCCCAGCCGCAGGAGCCGGAGCGCGTGAGCCTCGTCGTCGTCGCGCTGCGCCACGACGAGGAGCGCGGGCGTGGGGCTCGCCGCCCGCACTGCGCGCAGGAGCGCGCAGTCCTCGTCGAGGTCGTCGAGGAGCACGACGTCCGGCGGCTCGGCGGCCGTCTGCGCGACGATCTCCCCGGCCGTCGCGAAGGCGCTCACGTCGAGGTCCGGGTCGTCGACGAGAGCGGCGACGAGTGCGCGCGATGCGTACGGGTCACGATCGGCGACGTAGACGCGCAGCGGGATCTCCACGCGGCCGACGCTAGGGCTCCCGCCGGCCGCGTGCCGGGGAAACCCTCAGCCTCCGCGGGGGACGATCGTGCCTCGCGAAGCCGCGGCTATCCGTGCCGGTCGACGAGGTCGCGGTAGAGCGCGAACGCGGGCTTCGGGGTGTAGTCATCGCGCATCAGGCCGTACTGGCTCTCGAAGCCGGGGACCGACGAGTCGGCGTCCCGTAGGTCGAACCAGCGGTAGCCGCGCACGCCGTAGGTCCGCCGGTGGTCGAGGAGTGCCCCGACCACGGCTTCCATTGCGGTCCTCTGACGCTCGGCCGTCCGGGTGTTCGCGTCGGTCGGATACCCGCTCTCGGTGAAGACGATCGCCGCATCGCGCAGGCCGGCGCGGGGGAGGAGGTCGTTGCGCAGAGCGTCCATCGCGTCGATCGTCGCGCGCCGGGCGCCGCCGGCGAGCGATCCGCCGGCGAGCGGCGGACCCCACGTACCGGGGTACGCGTTGAGGCCGACCCAGTCCACGGCACGAGCGAAGCGCCTCCCGCCGCGGCGCTTGAGGTCGGTGAAGAACGCGGTGGCCCGCGGCCCCTCCTGATGGGCCCAGTTGAACCCGATGCGCTGGTGGCGCAGGCCGCGTGAACGCGATTCGGAGTCGGCGGCGACGATGCCTCTCACGAGCGCCGCCGTGGCCCCCGGGTAGGCGCCGTCGGCGGCGTCGGGTGCGCCGGTGATGTTCACCTCGTTCGTGATCTGCAGGTCCACGACGCGACGGTCGTCGCCGACCTGACGGACGCGGCTGCGCACGAAGCGCTCGAAGCCGGCGACGTCCCCTTCGTCCGCGGCGGGGCGGTAGCGGAGCACGAGCTCCACCCGCAGTCCTCGCCCGGTGTGGCCGGCGATCTGCTCGCGGAGCCATCCCGGGACCTGCGCCGCGTCCTCCCGCGAGGTGAAGGCATCGTAGAGGCGCACGGTGAAGGGGCGCCCGCGGTCGGGCCGCAGCACCTCGAGCGCGGCCGCCCGCAGCTCCGGCACCTCCGGCCTGGCCTCGCCCCGCGGGGCGACGGAGCCCGCCGGTCCGCCGGGGTAGATGCCGAACTCGAGCGTGCGTGGGAGGGCTGCGGTGCTCTGGGCGCTGGGCGCCGTCTTCGTGGCGACCCGCTTCGCCCCGGCGGCCTCGCCGGCATCGGCGACGAGAAGGGACGCGTGGCCGACCGTCGCCACCAGGGCGAGCGGAACGAGCCGGCGAGCGGCGCGGCGTGTTGACGCGCGGTCCATGCGGTCCCTCTGGAGGACCCTGCGCCGGCCGCGGGCCGTGATGCCCGCAGGACGTCGACACGACGAGAACCTCCTGAGCGAGCCTAGACGAAGAGGCGGCGCAGATCCAGTGAGGGCCGCGTCGTGCGCTCAGCAGCAGCGCACGGGCACCCCCGGCCCGGGCAGCGCGGCGAGCCCCGCATACCGACGATGACGCTGGCCGTAGCGAGGGGAGGCGGTCGCGACGCGGAAGGCGTCGATGGACTCCCGCGAGGTCCCGATCCGCCAGTCGGACTCCTTGCGGATGCCGAACCACACGACGGTGTCGATCGCCGGGTTCGCGTCGATCACCTCGAACATGTCGCGGATGAACTCGGCCTTGTCGCCGCCGACCTCGGACACCCCGAGCTCGCTGATCTCGACCGGGAGGTCCGGCGCGATCTCGCTGAACTTCGAGAGCGCCGGCCCGAAGACCTCGCCGAACGACCGGAACGGCTTGTGGCGCAGCTGCACGCCGCCGACGAACCCGGACAGCCCGAGCCGGTCCACGTACGCGTCACCGGGGTACTCGCCCTCCTTGATCTGCAGGGCGACCGGGCTCCAGACCCACTCGACGTTGCCGGCGCCCTCCTCCTGGAAGATGTTCCACACGTGGCGCCAGGCCTGGGCGAACTCCCCGGGGGTGTTCCCGTTGGCGGTCTCCGACCACGGGTACCAGTTGCCGTTCATCTCGTGGGCGAAGCGCAGCCGCACGGTCTCGCCGTAGGCCGCGAGGCCGCGCGCCCAGCGGCGGACGTGGGTGTCGAACCGCCCCTCGATGATGTTGCGCAGGCGAAACCGCGGCTGCGGGGTGCGCAGGGGCTTGCGGCTGTCCCACGGCTCCCACGTGATCTCGGGGATGCTCCCGCGAGCGGCGACGGCCCGCAGCTGGGCGAGGTCCGGCTCGCGGACGCTGAACCAGTCCGAGAACCACATCACGACGCTCATGTGCTTGCCGACGCTGTTCTCGATCGCGTCGAGCGAGCGGAGGTCCTCCGCGGTCCACCGTCGCCACGAATTGCGCGCGAGCGGATGCGTCGTGGTGCCGAGCATCACCTCGGCCTGCGGCGTCGGCGCCACCGGCACCCGAGCGAGCGTGGCGCCGGCTTCCTCGCCGGCCCGCAACTGGACGGCGAGGAGCACGAGCACGACGGTGATGAGGACGGCGGGCGCAGCGATCGGCCAGCGGACCGAGCCGTGAGCCTCGGGGGTCGGGGCGCTCATCCCACCGCTCCCGCGACGTCGTTCCAGAGGACGACGGTCGTCGCGGCCCAGGCGGCGACGAGAGCCGCGCCGCACGCGAGGGTCCCCTCCCGGCCCCGGACCCGCGCGCGGAGGGAGCGGCCGGGCGGACCGTCGCGGACCTCGAGCAGGGCGGCGACCGCGAGCGCGACGATCGGCACCGCGGCGTTGACGAGGGAGAGGAGTGCGTACGGGTGCTCGCCGCCGCCGCCGGCCGTCCAGGCGTGGGCGGCCCACATGGCCGCGATCGGGATCGTGCCGAGCGCGATGAGCGGGCCGTAGACGACGGTGGCGCGTGCGCGGGGACGCTCGACGTCGCCGCTGCCGGGCTTCGGCGTGATCATGTACGGGCGCTCGATGCGCAGCAGGACGCTCACGAGCGCCCAGAGGACGACCGGCCATCGTGCGACGGTGAGCACCGCCGCACGCCAGGACAGCCCGAGGCCCCTCGGCTGGAAGTGCGGGCGTGCGAAGCACCACATCGTCCAGCCGACGAGAGCCACCGGCACGGCGTACAGCAGGTACTCCGACAACGTGACGCCGCGGGCGATGCGCTCGTCGGTGAGGGTCGCCGCAGCCGGCGCGGCCCACAGGACGAGCAGCGAGACCGACCACAGCAGGTACCAGCTCTGGCTGAAGAGGAACTGCACGGCCTGGAAGGGCCGGTAGCGAGGGAGCAGCCGGGGCGTCCATGTGAAGAACACGGTGATCATCGAGTGCGCCCACGCGAACTGCTGACGCAGGTAGGTCGCGAAGTCGTCCGGCCCGTCGCCCACGGCGAGGAGCTCGGGGACGAACACGCCGCGGTGCCCCCGCGACGCGAGGACGACGGTGTCGAGATGGTCCTCGGCCCGGGTCGGCTGGAACCCGCCGATCTCCCTGATCGCCGACGTCCGGTAGCTCGTGTGGGAGCCGATGATGAACGGCGTCCCGGTCGCGCCGTAGAAGCCCATCTGCAGCGGGCCGTGGAACACGAGGTCCTGCTCGGCGAGCCCGCGGGCGGTCCAGTGGCGCATGTTCCCGTAGAGGCTCGGCGCCTGGACCCAGGCGACGTCGGGCGCGTCGAAGTGGCCGAGAACCTGGTGGAGATAACAACGACGGGGACGGTGGTCGATGTCCATCTGCACGAAGACGTCGTAGTCGTGCCCCAGGTCCTCGACGTGCGCGAGCCACGCGTTGACGTTCCCGGCCTTCGTGGCCCGCTGGAACGGGGGTCCCGGCTCGTTCCACTTCTCGACGCCGCAGCGGGTGAAGTAGCGGACCCCGAGCTCCTCCGCCATGCGGCGGACCTCCGGGTCACCGCTCTCGTCGAGGACCCAGCTGTCGTGCGGGTATTCGATCTCGGCGATCGCGCGCAGCTGGCGCTCGATGACCTCGTGGGACTCGCACGCGGGCACGCAGGGCGTGATCACGGCGACGCGCACCCCGACCGGGGCGGGACGGTGCGCCGGGCGCCGCATCCGCGAGACGTAGGCGAAGAACATCGTCGGCAGGAACGCGGCCTGGTAGGCGAGGGCGGCGGTGACGGCGCCCGCGAGCCACGGGGTGCCGGCCGTCGCGCGGGGGATCCACCAGCCCCAGAACTGGACGTTGACCGCCACCCAGACGACGGAGAGGAACGCCATCGCGGCGAGCTGGCCGCGCGAGAGGACGCGCTCGCCGGGGAAGATCCGCCGCCCGAGCCGGCGCGCCGTGGCGGCTCGGGCCCCAGCGGCCGGGAGGGCGGCCTCGCCGGAGTACGGGAGGTCGTCGTGGCGTCGCAGCGGAGTGACGCCGGGGCCGTGTGCGGCGGCGGCGGTCGTCCGCCCGGTCGCGAGCTTTCGCAGGCGCTGGCGCCCCGGACGGAACGTCCTGTAATCCGTCCCGCGGCGGCGGTGGACCCTGACCTGTGCGCGCGGCGATCCCTCGCGCACGCCCTTTGACTCCTTCATCTGATGAACCACCTGCGAACTCGGGCGAGCAGGGGCCGTCGCGCGCCCTCTTGGCGCAGTCGGAACCGCTCGCGATGATGCCCCCCCGCGCGTCGGACGCTCGCGAGCCCGACGAACCTGCTCCGCACATGTTCCCGGGCGACGTGGGGGGCAAACGGCGCGCCCGAACTGAGACACGCCCGCCGTCGGGTTCGTCCGCCTCGCGCTCGATAACGTCAACGCGCCAGGTCGAAGATGTCCCTCAAGGTCCGGGAGGTTCCTGCCGATCCACACGGGTGACCAACGTGCGTGGCCCAGTCGCGTCGCGCGCGCTCCCCGGCCCGAGGTCA
>JBFIDS010000254.1:0-5528 GCA_041603715.1 Paraconexibacter sp.
TCAGATCCAGAGACTGACGTGTTGCCAATTACACCACCCGGCAACGGCCTCGGAAGGGTACCAGCGCGCCCGCGCGCTCGGCGTCCCGCGGGGCCGGCCGGCGCACGCCGTGCGCGCATGGCACGTTGCCGGCAAGGAGTCCGTCCAACGTGACCTGGGGGTGGCGGCGGTGCGGTGTCGCGCTACGCCGCTGCCTGCTCGGCCCAGTCGCGGTAGAGGCGCCAGTAGGCGCCACGGGCGGCGATGAGCTCGTCGTGCGTGCCCTGCTCGACGACGCGTCCCTCGTCGAGCACGACGATCCGGCCGGCCTGGCGGATCGTCGACAGCCGGTGCGCGACGACGAGCGCGGTACGGCCCGCGAGCAGTCGCCGCAGGCCCTCCTCGAGCCGCGTCTCGGTGTGGAGGTCGACGTTCGACGTCGCCTCGTCGAGGATGAGGATGCGGGGGTCCGCGACGAGGGCGCGCGCGAAGGCCACGAGCTGCCGCTGGCCGGCCGAGAGCTGCACGCCGCGCTCGCCGACCTCGGTGTGGACGCCGTCGGGGAGCCGTCCGATGAACTCCCACGCCCCGACGGCCCGCGCCGCGTCCTCGACCTCCTGCGCCGTGGCCCCGTCCCGGCCGAAGGCGATGTTGTCGTAGACGGATCCGCTGAACAGGAACCCCTCCTGGGGGACGATCCCGAGCTGACGGCGCAGCGAGGCCACCTTCACGTCACGCAGGTCGAGGCCGTCGACGAGGACACGCCCCTCGGTCGGGTCGTAGAAGCGGGCGACGAGCTTGGCGAACGTCGACTTCCCCGCCCCGGTCGCCCCGACGAGCGCGACGGTCTGCCCCGGCGGGATCGTGAGATCGACCTCGCGCAGGGCGTGGACGATCTCCTCCGAGTCGCCGCGCCGCGCGTAGGCGAAGCTCACGCCCTCGAAGCGGATCTCGCCGCGCAGGGGCTCGGGCAGCTCGACCGCGTCGGGCGCGTCGGTCATCGTCGGCTCCTCGTCGAGGAGCTCGAAGATCTTGTCGAGGGCCGCCATCCCCGACTGGTAGGTCGTGTAGACCTGCGAGAGCTGGCCGATCGGGTCGAAGAAGCCGTTGAGCGCCGCGAGGAAGCCGACGAGGATCCCGATCGTGAGCTCGCCGTCGAGGACCTGGGTGCCGCCGTAGACGAGGATCCCGACCGTCGCCAGGGACGACACGAACTCGACGCCGGGGAAGTACGCGGCGTTGAGGTTGACCGTCGTCATGTTCGCCGCGCGGTTGCGCTCGTTGAGCTCGTCGAAGCGCCCGCGGTGGCGCGGCTCCTGCGCGAAGGAGCGCACGACCCGGATGCCCGACAGCGTCTCCTGCAGGTACCCCGAGATCGCGCCGATCGTCTCGCGCGTGCGCTTGTAGGCGTCCGCGCTCGCGATGCGGAACGCGAGCGAGCCGAGCGCGAGGACCGGGACGACGGCGAACGTCATGAGGGCGAGCTCGACGTCGAAGAACAGCAGGATCACGACCGACCCGATGAGGGTGAGCGAGGCCCCGAACAGCGTCACGACGCTGTCGGTGACGAGCTGGTTGAGCGCCTCGACGTCGTTCGTCATCCGGGAGATGAGCACGCCCGCGGGTCGCCGCTCGTAGAAGGCCACCGGCTGGGACTGGAGGTGGCGGAACATCGAGACGCGGAGGTCCTGCAGCGCGCGCTGTCCGACCCAGCCCGTGAGGTAGGTCTGCGCGTAGGTGGCGACCCAGACGACGAGGGCGCTCACGACGAACACGATCACGATGACCGTGAGCGTCCCCTCGTCCCCGGCGAGGATCCCGTCGTCGATCGCGCGCTGGGCGAGCGGGGCCGGGGCGAGCGAGGCCGCTGTCCCGATGATCAACGCGAGGAACATCAGCGCGACGCGCCCCCGGTAGGGCCGCAGCAGCGCGATGAGCCCCCGAAGCTTGCGTCCCCGGCCGGAGGTCTGGGCGAGCCGGCGGCGCAGCTCGTCGCGGCGCCGCCACGCGGCCGCCGTGTCGGGCGTGGCGCCGGGCCCGCGGGAGGGCGCCGGCGCACCGCCCGCGGGAGTTGGTCCGGACGGGGGAGGCGAGGGCGTCACAGGCCCGCGACCTCCCGCTCACGCGGCTTGCGGGTGAGGAAGACCTGGTCGGGGAGCCCCTTCTCGACGATCTCCCGGTAGAGCGGGCTGAGCTCGAGGAGCTGGTCGTGCGCTCCGTGGGCGGCGACGGCCCCGTCCTCGAGCACGACGATCTCGTCGGCGAGGGCGATCGTGGAGAGCCGGTGGGCGATGACGAGCGTCGTGCGGCCGGCCATCACCTCCCGCAGGGCGAGCTTGATCGCCTGCTCGGTCGAGGCGTCGACGGCGCTCGTCGCGTCGTCGAGCACGAGGATGCGCGGGTCGGCGAGGAACGCGCGCGCGATCGCGAGGCGCTGGCGCTGCCCGCCCGAGAGCGTGAGGCCGCGCTCGCCGACGACCGTGTCGTAGCCGTCGGGGAGCTCGCTGATGAACTCGTGCGCCTGAGCGCGGCGCGCGGCCTGCTCGACGTCGGCGTGGGAGGCGTCGGCCCGTGCGTAGGCGATGTTGTCCCGCACGCTCGTGCTGAAGAGGAAGGGGTCGTCGGTGACGACGGCGATCGCGGCGCGCAGCCCCGCGGGGTCGAGGTCGCGCACGTCGACCCCGTCGACCGCGACGGTGCCCTCGTCGGGGTCGTAGAGCCTCGGGACGAGCTGGACGAGGGTCGTCTTCCCCGAGCCGGTCGGCCCGACGATCGCGACGGTCCGCCCCGCGGGGACCTCGAGCGAGACGTCGCGCAGAGCGGGTCGGCCGGCGTCCGGGTAGGTGAGCGTCACGCCGCGCAGCGACAGGGCGCCGCGGCCGTCCGGCGGGAGCGGCACCGGGTCGGCGGGCGCGGAGATCGTGGGCTCCCGGTCGAGGATCTCGAACATGCGGGCGCCGGCGGCGGTCGCGCGCTGGGCCATGCCGAGCATCACGCCGAGCGTGCGCATCGGACCGAGGAGCATGAGCAGGTAGATGTAGAACGTCGTGAACTCGCCCGTCGTCAGCGTGCCGTCGATCACGCGTCGCCCGCCGAGGAGGAGGATCGCGGCGAGGCCGAGCTGGGGCAGGAACCCGATCAGCGGGTTGTAGAACGCCTGCAGGCGGGTCGAGACCATCGCCTGCGAGAAGACGCGCCCGGTCTGCCCGGTGAAGCGCCCGAGCTGCCGCTCCTCGCGCGCGAAGGCCTTCACGACGCGCACGCCGCCGATGTTCTCCTCGACGTTCGCGGTCAGCTCGGCGATCCGCTGCTGGACCTCCTGGAGCGCGGGGCGGGCCTGGCGTCCGTAGCGCGACGCGATGAACACGACGAACGGCACGGGGGCGAGCGAGATGAGCGCGAGCTGCGGGTCGATCACGGCCATCGCGCCCGCGGCGAGGAGGATCGTCAGGCCGGACTGCATCATGAAGATGAGCCCGTAGCCGAGGAAGAAGCGGATGCCCTGGAGGTCGACGGTCGCCCGGGACATGAGCTGCCCGGTCTGGTGACGGTCGAAGAACGCGAGCTCGAGCGAGAGGAAGTGTCCGTAGAGGCGGTCGCGCAAATCCCGCTCGACGCCGAGCGACACGCGTCCCGCGACGAGTCGGCGGGCGACGGTGAGCAGGAGACGCAGGAGGCCGGCGACGGCGACGGCGATCCCGAGCATCACGAGCTCGTCGCGGTCGCCCTGACGCACGCCGTCGATCGCACGCCCGGTGAGCCACGGGATCGAGACGGTCATGACCATCGCGAGGAGGGCGAGCCCACCCGACCACGCGACGCCGCGCCGGTAAGGCCCCAGGAAGCCGAGCAGTCGTCGGAACGTCGTCACCGGTGACATTCTAGTTGCTCGCGCAACGAACCTCCGTCACGGCCCCCCGTGCGAGGGTGTGCGGCGATGTCCGCGACCCCGCCCGCCGGCCTGTGCAACCTCTGCGCCCACCAGCGCGTCGTCCGTTCCGGGCGCGGCTCGGTGTTCTCGATGTGCCGCCGCGCGGCCCATGACGACGCCTATCCGAAGTACCCTCGGATCCCCGTTCTCGCCTGCCCGGGGTTCGAACGCGCCGACGATCGGCCCTCGCCGCCACCTGCACCCTGACGTCCGCCGCCGCGGTCGCGGCGGCGACCGCCCTGGGGGCACGAGCGGGTCCGACCCGGCGGGAGCGACGGCGCGGCCCGTCGAGCCGGGACCGGACGGGCGGCGCTCAGCGCCGGGGGACGCCCATCACGAGGTGGGGGCCCGCGGCCGGCTTGTCGCCCTTCGCGGGGGCCGGTCCGCTCACGGTGGCGTCCTCGGCGGGCGCCGCGGCGTCGCGGAACTCCAGGGTCCCGCTCCCGCAGCGGGGGCAGGTCCCGATCAGGCGCAGGCCGTCGACGAGGAGCGTGCTGTGCCAGACCGAACCGCAGTCCAGGCAGCGAGCCGCGGGGATCTCAGGAGAGCTCACCCCCATGTCGTCGGCGCGGCGACGTCGGGGCGGTATCGGACGTCCGTCCACGGGTTGACCCGATCCCTCATGCCCCGGGGCGGGTGCGACCCGCGGCGGGTCCACCGCCGCCCCGGCCGGCCGGACTCAGACGAGCGTCGGCTGGTCGCCGTCCTCGCCCTCGCCCCCGAGGGACTCGAGCAGCATCACGGCGGTGATCTGGGCGGGCGTGCCGCCGATCTCGCCGTTCCCGAGGTCCTGGAGCTCGGGGTGGAACGTCGCGTGGACGGTGACGTCGTCCCCGCCCGCGTCCTGGAGGACGATGACCGCGCGGCCGGGAAGCGCCTCGGCGGGCGGGCCCTCCGGGGTCTCCTCACCCGTGAGGCTCGCGCGGGCGGCCGTGAGGACGTCCGTCGCGAGCTCCTGCCAATGGCGGAGCGCCTGGACGCGTTCGTCGTCGTCCATCGAGTCGAGGTGGTGGCTGTTCCGGGCGGCGAGAGCGCCCACCGCGGCCTGCACGGCCGCGTCGGCGAGGAGCTCGTCAGGTTCGAGGGTCACGTCCGGGAGCCTCGCAGACCGGGCGCGGCGGTGCGCGGCAGCCGGAGCCCCGGGACGATCCGGACACGGCGGACGACCTAAAGCAGTTGACGCAGATGCCGATGAAGGGGGTGTGGTCCCCGTGACACCATCCGGCTCGGCGCCGTCGCAGGAGTTCGCCGCGCGCCCGATGGTGTGGCTGTTCCTCGTCGCAGGGGCGCTCGAGCTGCTCTCCGTCGTGGTGCCGCACGACCCGGTGACCGACGACACGCTCGTCGTCGGCGTCTCCATCGTCGCGCTCCTCACCGCCGCGGTGCTCGCGCGCCGGGGCCGGCTCGGGCCGCACGGCCTCTCGATCGGGCTGGCGACCGGGACGCTGCTCGCGACGGCGGCGATCTACGCGACGGGAGGCCCGCCGAACGCCTCGAGCGCTCTCTACACCTGGATCTGCCTCTACGCGGCCTACGCGCTCTCGATGCGCTCCGCCCTCGCGCACGCCGCCTCCTGCGCGCTCGCCTACGCCGTCCTCGTCGTCGTCGCCCCGCCCGA
>JBFIDS010000255.1:0-5527 GCA_041603715.1 Paraconexibacter sp.
CCCTGCCCGGCGTGGTCCACGGCCCCGACGGGACCGCGACGATCGTCACGCCGATCGTCCCCGTGCTCGTCGGCGACGACTGGAAGGCCGTTCTCCTCTGGAAGGCGCTCTACGACGCCGGGGTCTTCGTCAACACCGCGCTGCATCCCGCGGTGCCGCCCGGGGGAGCGCTCCTGCGCACGAGCGTGATGGCGACCCACGACGACGCGACGATCGACGCGGCGCTCGACCGTTTCTCCGAGGTCAAGGCCGCGTTCGAGGCCGAGCACGGGCCGCTCCCGGGCCCCGGCGCCCACGGCGACTGAGGCCCGCCGGCGGCGGCCCGGACCGGACCCGCGGGCGGTCAGGTCCGGTCGCCCACGGCGTCCTGCGACACGTGATGCATTTGGCTCGGACACCCGTCCGGGCACGGTCACGAAAAAGGCGCTCTGAGCGGATGTTGCGTACGTTCACACGTTGACCGATCCGCGGTCCCTCGCATAGCTTCACGGAGCGCCGCCGGGGAAGTCCGGGGGGACGTACGGAGCGGGATGAGAGCCCTGGGGAGGGCACCATCCGGGACCGCGACCGTCCGTCAGAGGGCCCCCACCGGCGCGCGCGCCAACGCACACATCACGAGCTGGTCGCCCGTCGGGAACGGGCGCCGGGAGGACACATGAGCACACAGCCGGTGGCGCCTGCGCCACAGCACCTTCGCGCGCTCGCCCGCGCCAACGAGGTCCGACTCGCCCGCGCGGAACTGAAGCGCCGCATCACCTCGGGGGAGATCTCCGCCGCGGACGTCGTCGTCGACTCGCCGTGGGAGGCCGAGTCGATGCCGGTCGCCGATCTGCTCCTCGCCCAGAAGCGGTGGGGTCACACGCGCTGCCGCACGTTCCTGCAGCGGATCCCCATGTCCGAGTCCAAGACCGTCGGCACGCTCACGGAGCGCCAGCGGCAGGCCGTCGCGTCGATGCTGGGAGCCGCCGAGGCCGGCGACCGCGAGCCGTCCCTCGCCTGAACGGCGTCCCGGCGGCGGCCGGGATCCCGATACGTCCCGCCCGAGCGCGGCGTCCTGCGGGCGCCGCGCTCAGGCGTTCAGGGCCCGTGCGGCGCGCCTCGCCCCCCGGCTCAGCCGGAGGTGATCTCCAGGAGGTGCCCGTCCGGGTCGCGGAAGTACACCGACAGGAGCCCGCCGCGCTCGAGCACGTCGCTGCAGGCGACCTCCCCCGCGCCGAGGTAGTCGCGCCAGGCGCCCACCTCGTCGCGGGAGGCGACGTGGAAGGCGAGGTGGTGCGTGCTCCCCGTGCCGACGACACCGGGATCCATCGACCCGTACTCGAGGAACGTGACGAGCGTGCCCGGCGTCCCCGCCGCGTCCCCGAACCAGAAGTGGCGCGTCCCCGGGTCATCGTCGTTGTCCCCCTCCCGGACGAGCGTGAGCCCGAGCAGATCGCGATAGAACGCGACCGTCCGTTCGAGGTCGGCGCTGATCAGCGTCACGTGGTGCAGCCCGCGCAGCTGCATGCGACGTGGCGCACCGGCGCTCGGCGCCGCGGCCGCAGACGGGGGATCGGGCAGATCGGACA
Organism: Paraconexibacter sp.; assembly: GCA_041603715.1. Taxonomy (GTDB): domain Bacteria; phylum Actinomycetota; class Thermoleophilia; order Solirubrobacterales; family Solirubrobacteraceae; genus Paraconexibacter. Next base: position 1,569 of record JBFIDS010000255.1, read on the forward strand.
TCGGACCTCCGGGTCAGACTCGGAACGTGATGCCCCCCGCCCTGCGTGCGAAGGCGGTGCGGAGGAGATGGAACGCTCCCGCGAACACGAGGGCGCCGACGATGAGCAGCCCCTCCTGCGGGAACGGGGTGAGATAGATGCCGGCCGCCGTGAGGACCGCGGCGAGCGCCGAGAGCAGCGCGGTGTGGCTGCGGTACCCGGCGAAGTGCTCACGGACCGACAGCTCGATCGCAGCGAGCGACACGAGCGCGATCCCCGCTCCCAGGGCGACGATGGCGCCGGTGACGAAGCCGACGATCGCGAGGATGAGCCCGACGAAGACGGCGAGCTCGGTCAGCGGAAAGGGGGCCCACAGCGCAGGCGGTGCCTCGTCGAGCTTCGCACGGTGGGAGACGGGAGTGCCAGGGGTGCGACCTCCCGGTGCCGCCGACCTCGCGGGCGTCCCCCCCGCTGCGCGCGCTGGTCGGGGCGCCGTCCCCGACGCGGATCGCTTTCTGCTTCGCTTGCCCATCGGGCGGGATGCTACGGGGCGTAACGGGCAGCCGCTGGAGAGCTTGACGTGCCACCAGCCGGCGAGCATGCCGATCAGCCCGAGACGGGGGCGGACCTCCCAGACGCCGCAGCCGTCCTCCCCCAGGTCCCGGTTGCGCAGGCGGGCGAAGCGGTAGCGCTTCGGGTCGCGAAGCATCCGCTCGAGGAGCTCGCGGTTGCGCTCCTCCGTCTCGCCGCGCTCGGCGATCTCGATGCGGGCGCGCCGCAGCTTGTCGGCGAGATCGTCGCGGAGCATCTCGAGCTCGGAGAGCGCGAGCATCCGGGGACCGCGGGACGCGGCGCGCGAGCCGGGCGCACCCACCCGCACGTCGACGGCGGCCCGCGGGAAGGATGCGATCAGCGCGTCGCCGAGCTCGGCCTCGAGCCGGGAGATCTGACGGCGCAGCTCGCGGCGGGCGGGTCCGTCGTCACCGCCGTAGCCGGGAGGGGCCGGCGGAGCCGGCGTGACCGGTGGCAGGCCGTGCCCCGTCGGAGGGGCGGTGTCGTGGCGTTGATCGATGCGCAGCATCTCGTTCCCCGACGTCGAGCGTACCAGCGGCTCGGAGCACCGGCCAGCCGAACCGCGGACATGGCGCAGCGGCCGGTCCGCGCCCCCTCACAGCGCGAGGGCCTCGACGGTCGTCCACAGCGCCTCCTCCACGTGGATCGACGGGACCCCCGCGACCTGCACGCTGAAGATCCGCGCCCGCACGGTGGAGCGGTCCGCGGCGTGACTCGGCGCGAGATCGCCGAAGAGCACGGCGACGGGCCGCGCCGCGTCCGCGACGACGAGCCGGCCCTCGGGCAGGTCGGAGGCGAGCTCACCGGTCCCGAGCCGCTCACCGGCCTGCGCCGGCCGGATGCCGAGCGGCCCGTCGACGCGGTCGTCGTCGAGCGCCCAGACCGGAACCCCGGTCTCGATCAGCCCGATGAGAACCGCCGCCTCCAGCCGGCCCTTCGCCCGGAACCCGCCACGCCAGAGCCGATCGAGTGCGGCCGCCTCGATCGGCGTGCGCGTCGCGTCCGGGTCGAGCCCGATGTGGCGGAAGAAGACGCGGTAGGCCTGCGGGATCGGGCGTCGGCGCATCGTGATCGCGTGGGCGCCGGTGAAGCGGTTGGACAGGAGCTTGAGACGGTCGCGCAGCTCCTTGGGGCTGCGGCCCGCGAGCGTCGGCTGCACGACCGAGACGAGGCGCAGCTGCGGGAACTCCTCGCGGACGTCGGTGTCGATCCAACCGGCATCGAGGGTCGCGCCGGCTCCGTGGGCGTCGCTGCCGGACCCGAGCGGCGGCTCGCCGGGGTCGTCGCCGGAACCGGTCATGGCGTCCCGTCCGTGGGCTGCGTGCGCGGCACCTCACCGCGCGCGAGGGCGCCGATGCGCCGGTCGAGCTCCGCGGCGGTCGCGTCACCGAGGATCGTGTCGGCGGCGCGTCCGCCGCGCGCGATCAGCGCGTACTGCGGGCAGACGACGACGCCGTAGAGGTTCGCGAGCACACCGTCGCGGTCGTAGGCGACGGGGAAGCGCCAGCGGCGCTCGCGGACGAGGTCGCGGACCTCACCGCGGTCGCCCCGGATCGAGACCGCCACGAAGCGCACGTCGGGATGACGGCGGCGCAGGCCCTCGACGCGATCCACGGCGCGGATGCACGACCCGCCGCGGGTGGCGAAGAAGACGAGGACGACCGGTCCGTCGGCGTACTGCTCGCAGAGGTTGATGACGTCCTCGCCCCGCACCTCGCAGGCCGGCACGCTCCCGGCATCGCCCTGACCCCGGGCCGTCGCCACGTTGACGTCGCCCTCCAGGTCGGACGCGGCGACGGGCGCCGCGAACGGCGGAGCCGGCGCCCCGATCTCGAGGCCGGTCGCCGAGATCCCGTCGTCGCCGATCGAGCTGAGCGTGATGACGGCCGTGATGAGGACGAGCACGACCCCGACGAACCACACGTAGCGGCTCGATCCGCGCGGCATCCCCGACGGCCGGGTCCGCCCCGGAGGCCCGGGGCCGGGATCCTCGGCATCCGCGGCCGCGAGGCGCTCGGCGGCGCCCGGCGCGCGGCGGGACGGCGCGTCGTCCGCGGTGCGCCCGGGCTCCTCCGGGTCGTCCCCGAAGCCGAGCGGTCCCTCGTCTCCTCCCGACACGGGGCTCATTCTCCCGCACCCCCCGATGCGGCCGGGCGCCGGCGACGTCGCGGCAGCGACGGACTCGGCAACGACGGACGGGGGATGCGGGGGAGCGCAGGTCGCGGCAGGCGCGGGAAGGCGACGGTCTCGCGCCCGGCCCGGCGCTCCGAGAGCACGAGGACGGACGGCAGGACGACGAGCACGCCGAGGAGCGAGACCGTGAGGTCGACGACCGTCACCGCGCCGAAGTCACGGAGCATCCGGATGTCGGACAGAACGAGGACGGCGAACCCGGCGATCGCCGTGAGGCCCGACGCGCGCACCGCGACGCCCGTGGAGGCGTAGGTCCGGCGCAGCGCATCCGCCGGCTCATGCCCCGCGGCGCGTTCCTCGCGGTAACGCTCCGAGAGGAGGACGCTGAACTCCGTCGAGATCGCGATGACGAGCGCGCCCAGCGTGACGGACATCGGGTTGAGGGGGATCCGAGTGAGGAAGAGCACGAGCGCCGACCACCCCGTGGCGAGCCCGATCGGGACGAGCGGGATGATCGCCCGGGCGGTGTCGCGAAAGGCGAGGCGCAGGACGATCCCCACGACGAGGAGCCCGGCGAGAAGGGTGAGCGCGCGCCGCCACGGTGACGAGACCGCCGCGTTGGCCTGCGCGGCGAGAACGGGGAGTCCGGCGAGCTCGGCCTCCACCCCCTCGGGCGGATCGAGCTCCTCGCGCATGATGTCGATGACCTCCTTCTGCCGCTCGAGCGGCAGAAGGCGGATGCCGAACGCAAGGCTCGCGGTGCGCTTGTCGGGCGTGATCACCCCCTGGGAGAAGTACTCCGGCACCGCGTCGAGGAGCGCGTCGATCTGCTCCTGGGACCTGGCGCCCGCGCCGGTGCGGAACAGGTCGGGGAGAGAGAAGGCCGGACACAGGTCGACGTCGGCGCAGCCCTTCGTCGGCGCGTAGTCGAAGCGCTCGAGCAGCCGCTCCTGGTAGGAGGCCATCCAGGCGACCGTCTCGGGCGAGGTGAGCTCGTCGCTCGTGACGACGACGTTGATCTCGCCGCCGATGCCGGTCTCGGCCTGGAGGCGCTCGAGGTCGACGAGCGCGGGGAGGTCGCGCGGCACGAGCTTCTGCACATCGGACTCGACCTCCGTCTGGGTGTCGATGCCCCACCCGACGACGGCCACTCCGAGCGCGATCGCGACGACGCGGGTCGGCCGGCGCGTCGCCGCCGACAGCGCGCCGTGGCCGGCGCGCGTGCCGAGTCCCCGCAGCCGCCTCGACACGGGGTTGCCGGCGAGCAGGTCGCC
>JBFIDS010000256.1:0-5519 GCA_041603715.1 Paraconexibacter sp.
CGAGGCGGCCGCCCGCGTCGACGCCGGGATGGCGATCGGCCTGGGCTCCGGACGGGCCGTCTGGGCCACGATCGACGCGATCGCCACCCGCCTCGGTCCGGATGCCTGCGCGTCGGTCACCGCGGTCTGCGCCTCGGATGCGACCGAGCGCGCGGCGAACGCTGCCGGGCTCACGGTCCTGCCGCTCATGGCCGACACCGACCTCGCCCTCGCGATCGACGGCGCGGACGAGCTGACGGCCGCGCTCGAACTTCTCAAGGGCGGCGGCGGCGCGCTCCTGCGCGAGCGGCTCGTCGTCGCGTCGGCGCGGCGCTTCCTCGTCGTCGCCGAGGCGCCGAAGCTCGTCGCCCGGCTCGGCGAGACGCGCCGCCTGCCGATCGAGATCGCGCGATTCGGGGCGACCGCGACCATGCGGCGGCTGTCCCTCCTCGTCGAGGATCCGCAACTGCGGCTCGAGGACGACGGCAACCCCGAGATCAGCGCCGAGGGGCACCTGCTGCTCGACGCGGAGATTCCCGCCGACGCGGTGCTCCCCCTCCTCCACACCCGGCTCCTCACGACGCCGGGCGTCATGGACCACGGGCTCTTCCTCGGGCTCGCCGACGACGCGATCCTCGGGGGCGCCGACGGGACCACGCGCGCCCTCGGACGTGCCTGAACGGCGCCCGCCCACCGCACCGGTCAACCGATCGATGGAGACCGGCGCCACCCGGGTCCACCGCTGGCCCGACCTGGGTCACGTTGGGCGGACCTGGTCCAGCGAACGTGACCCGGGGGCCACCGCGGCGCGATCGCCGGCCGCGCTCGCGCGTTCAGCCGGCCGCGCTCACCCGCCACCGTCGCGCAGGGCCTGCGCGAATGCGTCGTAGGCGGGCTTGGGATCGAGGTCGCGGTCGAGCAGCGTCGCCGCTCCGAAGCCCGGCTGCGTCGCCTCGATCCACGAGAAGCGGTCGGTGAAGCCCCACACGGTGATGCCCCGGCAGCGCTCGACGCGCAGGCACGCCCGCGCGACCTCTGCGTAGATGTCGGCCTGCTGGGCGAGCTCGTCGTCGCCCGCGCCGTCCGGGAGCGCGACGTCGAGCTCGGTGATCCGCACGTCGATCCCGAGGTCGGAGAAGCGCCGCAGGTTCTCCTCGAAGCCGTCGGGCACACCGTCGAGGTTGAAGTGCGCCTGGAATCCGGCGCCGTCGACGGGCGCGCCCTCGGCGAGGAGCGCCTGGACGAGCGCGAAGTACGCGTCGCTCTTCGGGCTGATCCCGTCCGCGGCGATCTCGTTGAGGTAGAGCTTCGCGTCGGGGTCGGCCTCGCGCGCCCAGCGCAGGACGTCACCGGCGAAGTCGTCCCCGAGCACGCGCGTCCACAGGGACTCGCGCAGCCCCTTCCCGTCGTCGGCGACGATCTCGTTGAGGACGTCCCACTCCGCGACGCGGCCCCGGTAGCGTCCGATCACGCGCCGCGTGTGGGCCCGTAGGACGCGACGGAGCTCCGCGCGGGTCCAGTCGCCCTCGCCGAGCCAGCGCGGGAGCTGGTTGTGCCAGAGGATCGTGTGCCCGCGGACGAGCATGTCGCGGTCGCGGGCGAACCGCACCGCGGCGTCCGCCCCCTCCCACCGCAGCTCGCCCCGCTCGGCCTCGAGGGTGTCCCACTTCATCGCGTTCTCGGGCGTGAGCGTCGAGAACTCCCGCGCGAGCTCGGTCCGGTAGCCGGGGTAGTCGCGCAGCGCGTTCTGCTCCGCCGCCGTCCCGACGTCGATCCCCGCCTCGCGCGCGTGCGCCTTCAGCGGGACCTCGGCGTTCGGCTCGCCCCCGACGTTCGCCTCGCGGATGACGACGGCGAACGCGAAGGCGACGAGCAGCGCGACCGCGAGGAGGGCGATCGTGACGAGGCGGCGACGCGTCATCGCGAAACCCCCTCGGCGCCGCGCGGCGTCCGCGGCCTCGCCACGGAGGTCAGTAGGACCCGCGGCGCGTGAGCACGGCCGGGATCGTCTTGACGAGGATCGTGAGGTCGAGGAACACCGACCACCGCTCGAGGTAGAGGAAGTCGAGCCGCACGAGATCGTCGAAGTCGAGGTCCGAGCGGCCCGAGACCTGCCACAGGCCGGTGATCCCGGGGAGGACGAGGTAGCGCTTGCGGTGCCAGTCCTCGAGGCGGTCGAAGTCACGCTGCGGCAGCGGCCGCGGCCCGACGAGCGACATGTCGCCCTTGAGGACGTTGAAGAGCTGCGGCAGCTCGTCGAAGCTGGACGTCCTCAGGAGGCGCCCGACCGGCGTCACGCGCGGATCGCTGCGGATCTTGAAGATCGCGCCGCCGGCCTCGTTGTGGGCCTCGAGCTCGATCTGCTGCTCGTCGGCGTCGCGGTACATCGTGCGGAACTTGAAGCACTCGAACGGGACGCCGCCGATCCCGGGCCGGATCGATCGGTAGATGATCGGGCCGCGTGAGCTCAACCGCACGGCGATCGCGCACCCGAGGAGAACCGGGAACAGCATGACGACGAGGAGCAGCGACACGATCACGTCGAACGTGCGCTTCACGGCGAAGTCGATTCCCTCGAACACCGGGGGCTTCAGCTCGAAGAGCGGCACGGACTGGCCGGGGATGAACTCCGCGCGGTGGATGAGGATCTCCATCGTCGACGGTGCGACGCGGACGCGGACGCCGCGCTGGTGGCAGCGGTCGACGAGCTCCACCGCCTGCTGCTGGGGGAAGTCGGGGTCGGCGATGATCACCTCGTCGACCCGGTTGGCGGCGATCACCTCGCTGAGGTCGTCGAGGGAGCCGAGCGAGCGCAGCCCATTGTCGGGGCGCGGGGTGAGTGAGATGAAACCGACGAGCAGGAGCCCGCCGCTGTCCCCGGCCTTGAGAGCGTGGGCGACCTGCTCGATGTGCTCACCGGACCCCACGAGGATCGCGCGGCGCTCGTAGCCGGCGGCGCGCAGGAGAACCCCGGTCGCCCGCTCGTACATGAAGCGCAGGGCGCTCACGTAGGCGATCGCGAACGCGAGCGAGCCGTAGAAGATGTAATAGCTCGAGAACGTCTTCCCGTTGACGAGGGAGAAGACGAGCGCGACGAGCGCGACCTGGAACAGCGAGGCGACGATCCGCGTGAGCCCGGGCCGGTTCGCCCGGTCGGAGTACATGTCCGAGCGGGCGAAGAGGAGCGCGGTGATGAGGTAGGCGAACGCGACGAAGTCCTCGGTCTGCGCAAGGACGGCGGAGAGGTCGAAGCCCTCCCGCGCGATGAACTTGATCGAGAGCGCCGTGAAGATCGCCGCATAGACGCCGAGCAGGTCGAGGGCGAGCAGTGAGACGATCCGCGCGAGCCGGCGCGCGGTGTCCAGGCGCAGGAGGAACCGCAGCGCCGGGGGGCGCTTTGCGCGGACGTCGCGATCAGGCAGCGGGACGGCGAAGTCGACGACCGGTGGGGTCGCGTCCTCGGAGCGGGTGTCCTCCCGCACAGCCTCAGGTGCCCTCGATGGCATGTGCATGTTCCCTGCTTCCAACGCGCCCAGACTGCCAGATGTTCCGGCGTTTCGTCCCGCGGGCGGGGTCCGTGCCGCGCCTGGCGACCCGCGATCCCCCACTGTCGCTGCGATCATCGCCCCCCCGGCCCGCGGGGCCGTCCGGCGCGACCCGCGGCGGGGGGAGCACGTCGTCGCTACCGGTGAGGCCCGATGAGCGCGTCGCGTCCGGCCTGTTCGAGCGTCCGCTCGAGGCCCTCGCGCAGGTCCACGGTCGGCGCCCACCCGAGGAGCTCCTGGGCGCGCGTGATGTCGGGCTTGCGCTGCTTGGGGTCATCGGTCGGCAGGGCCTCGAAGACGATCTCGGATTTCGACCCCGACACCGCGATGACCTCCTCGGCGAGCTCGAGCAGCGTGAACTCGTGCGGGTTGCCGATGTTGACCGGGAAGTGCTCCCCGCTCTCGGCGAGGCGGATCATGCCGTCGATGAGGTCGCTCACGTAGCAGAAGGACCGCGTCTGCTCCCCGGTGCCGAAGACGGTGATCGGCCGGTCCTGCAGGGCCTGACGGAAGAACGTGGGGATCGCACGGCCGTCGAAGGCGCGCATCCTGCTCCCGTAGGTGTTGAAGATCCTCATGATCGCCGTGTCCACGCCCTGCTGGTTGTGGTAGGCCATCGTGAGCGCCTCGGCGTAGCGCTTCGCCTCGTCGTAGACGCCGCGGGGGCCGATCGGGTTCACGTGGCCCCAGTAGGACTCGGGCTGCGGGTGGACCTGCGGATCGCCGTAGACCTCCGACGTCGAGGCGATGAGGAACCGCGCCCGGTGGCGCTTGGCGAGCCCGAGGGTGTGGTGGGTGCCGTGGGACCCGACCTTCAGCGTGTGGAGCGGGAGGCGCAGGTAGTCGATCGGCGACGCCGGCGAGGCGAGGTGGTAGACGAAGTCGACGTCCTCGTCCACGAAGTACGGCTCGATGATGTCGCACTGGATGAAGCGGAACTCGGAGGAGCGGATGTGCTCGATGTTCTGCAGCGACCCCGTCTCGAGGTTGTCGACGCAGATGACGCGGTGCCCCCGCGCGAGCAGGGTGTCGCAGAGGTGGGAGCCGAGGAAGCCGGCTCCTCCGGTGACGAGGCAGGTAGCCATAAGGCGGGGAGGCTATCCCGCCCCGCTACTTGGCGCGGCGTCGCGCCGCCTTGAGCGCGGGCTTCGGGACGATCTCGATCACGCGATAGGTGCGCCGGTCGACGCGCTCGAAGTAGCCGTCGTCGGCGAGTCGCTTGAGGACGACCGGGCACTTCTTGCAGCGGGGCCCGTCCTTGCAGCACCGCTTCTTGGCGGTGATCTTCTTGCCGGGTGTCAGGGTCTTCGACATGTTGCCGAGCGGATCGCCAACCCACAGGGTCGGGATTACCTTCGGTCAACCTAACACGAATGGGCACGCCGCCGCGTCGCCACGTACGATCCCGGCATGCCTGCCGCCCCCTTCGTCGAGAAGCTCAACGAACAGATCGCCAACGAGTTCGCCGCCTCGCAGCAGTACGTGGCCGTCGCCGTCCACTACGACGCGGAGACGCTGCCCCAGCTCGCCGCGTTCTTCTACGCCCAGGCGCTCGAGGAGCGAACCCACGCGATGATGATGGTGCAGTACCTCCTCGACGCCGACGAGGAGGTCGCGATCCCCGCCGTCGCCGGCCCTCGCAACGGCTTCTCCGACATCGTCGAGCCGGTGCGGATCGCGCTCGACCAGTAGAAGCGCGTCACCGATCAGATCAGCACGCTCGCGGGCGTCGCGCGCGAGCACGGCGACTACGCGAGCGAGCAGTTCATGCAGTGGTTCATCAAGGAGCAGGTCGAGGAGGTCGCGACCATGAACGAGCTGCTCGCGATCGTCACCCGCTGCGTCGACGACCCGCTGCGCGCCGAGGAGTGGCTCGCGCGCGAGCACGCTGCGGGCGACGAGTCCGCCGACCCGACGGCCCCCACGGCCGCCGGCGGCGCGATCTGAGTCGCATCCGGGCCCCGGGGCCGCCTCGGGGTCCGCGTGGCGCGGGCC
>JBFIDS010000257.1:0-5506 GCA_041603715.1 Paraconexibacter sp.
CGTCGCGGACGCCGTCGCCCGGCTCGCGATCAGCCACGCGGCCCTCCCCGGCGGTCCCGCGGAGATCACCGCGGCATCGGTCGCGCGGCTGCTCGGCCCGTTCCTCGACGGCCTGCTCGACGACGGATGACGTCGCCTCCGCGGGCACGGTGAGACTCGCCCGCGGTGGGCTCGGACGCGTCGCAGACGACGTCCTCGGGCGGGCCGACAGCGCGCTGTACGCGGCCAAGCAGGGCGGGCGCGACGCCGTCCGCCGCGGCTGAGCGGACTCCGCACGGGCCCACCACCCCCCTGGTGCGGGTACCGGGTGGCGACACCGGCGCGGGCATGAGAGGATCGGACACGGTGTCCGCGCACAACGGACCCGAGACCACCACACAGGGGAGAGAACCACCGAGATGTCCACGCCCACGGCAATCCCGTCGGCTCTGCAGGAGCGCATCGCCAACGCGACGTCGATCTGCGAGCTGTTCCAGACCACCGCTGCCGAGCGTCCCGACGAGATCGCGCTGCGCACCGTCGGCGGCGGGGTCGAGCTCACCTGGGCCGACTACGCCTCCCGGGTGAAGAGGATCGCGGCGGGGCTCTCGAAGCTCGGCGTCCGCCGCGGCGACGCGGTCGCGATCATGATGACCAACCGCCCGGAGTTCAACGTCGTCGACATGGCCGCCGTGCACCTCGGCGCCACGCCGTTCTCGGTCTACAACACGCTGCCGGCCGACGAGATCAGCTACCTCTTCACCAACGCCGGCGCGAAGGTCGCGATCTGCGAGGCGGCGTTCGCGCCGCGCATCAAGGACGCCCGTGACAGCGGGACCGCCATCGAGACGATCGTCTGCCTCGACGAGGGCATCGAGGGCACCGTCACGCTCGCCGACGTCGAGTCCGCCCCGGCCGACGACTTCGACTTCGACGCGTCGTGGCGTGCCGTCGGCCCCGACGACGTCCTCACGCTCATCTACACGTCCGGCACGACCGGTCCGCCGAAGGGCGTCGAGCTGACGCACGGAAACATGCTCGCGCAGCTTCGCGGCACGACCGAGATGCTCCCGACCACCCCTGGCGGGCGCACGCTCTCGTTCCTGCCCTCCGCGCACATCGCCGACCGCTGGGCCTCGCACTACTCGGCCGTCGCGCTGGGCACCCAGATCACCTCGGTCGCCGACCCGACGCAGCTCCTCCAGGGCCTCGTCGAGTGCCGCCCGACGTTCTGGGGCGCCGTCCCGCGCATCTGGGAGAAGTTCAAGGCCGCCCTCGACGCCGGCATCGCCGCCGAGACCGACCCGCAGCGGAAGGCCGGGATCGAGAAGGCCCTCGACGTCGGACTCCAGGTCTCGCGGCTGAAGCTGGCCGGCGAGCCGGTCCCGGACGAGCTCGCCGCCGCCTACGCCCAGCTCGACGAGATGGTCCTGTCGAAGTTCCGCGAGAAGCTCGGGCTCGACCAGGCCGAGGTCATCGTCGTCGGTGCGGCCCCGTCGCCGCGCGAGCTCCTCGAGTTCTTCATGGCGATCGGCCTGCCGCTCCTCGAGCTGTGGGGCATGTCCGAGATCAGCTGCTGCGGCACGATCAACCCTCCCGGCGGCATCCGCGTCGGGACGGTCGGCCAGCCGATCCCGGGCGTCGAGGTCAAGCTCGCCGAGGACGGCGAGCTCCTCATCAAGGGCGGCACGATCATGCGCGGCTACCGCGGTGAGCCGGAGAAGACCGCCGAGACGATCGATCCCGACGGCTGGCTGCACACGGGCGACGTCGCCGAGATCGACGACGACGGCTACGTCAAGATCGTCGACCGCAAGAAGGAGCTCATCATCAACGCGGCGGGCAAGAACATGTCGCCGTCGAACATCGAGGGTCACCTCAAGAGCTCGCACGCCCTCATCGGGCAGGCGATCTGCGTCGGGGACATGCGCCCCTACAACGTCGCCCTCCTCGTGCTGGACCCGGATGCGGTCGCGCAGTTCGCGCGGCAGAACGGGCTCGAGGGAGACGACGCCACCCCGGCCGCGGTCGCGAAGCGCGACGACGTGAAGGCCGCGATCGCCGCCGCCGTCGAGGAGGCCAACAGCCATCTCGCCCGCGTCGAGCAGATCAAGCGCTTCGCGATCCTCGAGGACGAGTGGATGCCGGGCGGCGAGGAGCTCACCCCGACGATGAAGCTCAAGCGCAAGCCGATCCACGCGAAGTACGAGGCGGAGATCGAGGCTCTCTACGCGCAGGCCTGAGCGCGTGCCGGCGACGCGCGACGACATCGCGTTCACGTCGGGCGGGGAGCGGGTCTCGGCCTGGCTCTACCGCCCGGCGGACGCCGGCCCCGGACCACTCCCGTGCGTCGTCATGGCGCACGGGTTCAGCCTCACGCGGCACGACGGGCTGCCCCCCTACGCCGAGGTGTTCGCGGCGGCGGGGGCGGCCGTCCTCGTCTTCGACCACCGCTTCCTCGGGGACTCCGGGGGCGCGCCGCGCCAGCGCTTCCGCGCTGCCGCCCAGCTCGAGGACTGGCGCGCCGCCCTCGGGACGGCCCGCCGCCTCGAGGGCATCGATCCGGAGCGGATCGTGCCGTGGGGGTTCTCGTTCAGTGGTGGCCACGTGACGACGCTGCTCGCACGGGGGGAGCGCGTCGCGGCGGCGCTCGTCCTCTGCCCGTTCGTCTCCGGCCCGGCGCGCGTGCTCCGGGCGCTGCGCACCGATCCCCGCCTGGTGGCCTGGCTCCTGCCGCGGGCCCTCCTCGATCTCGCCGGGACACCGGTCCTCGTCCCCGTGACCGGCGAGCCCGGATCACGCGCCGCGATGACGTTCGCCGGCGAGCGCGACGGCTTCGCGCGCGCCGTCCCCGACGGCTCGCCGTGGCGCAACGAGATCTCGCCCGGCCTGTTCGCGACGATCGCTCTGCATCGGCCGGTCGCGAAGGCCTCGTCGATCACCTGCCCGCTGTGGGTCGGGCTCGGCGGACGCGACGTGAGCGTCCACGGGCCCGCCGTCGAGAAGCTCGCGGGGCGGGCGCCCCGCGGCGAGCTCCAGCGCTACCCCGAGTACGACCACTTCGACCCCTTCGTCGGTGACGCGCCCGCGCGGGTCGCGGGCGATCAGGTCGCGTTCCTGCGGCGCGTCGGGGTGCTCCCCGCGGGCTGACGTCGGGCGGCGCTCGGCGGTCAGTCCGTGAGCGTGTCGAGGATCGCGTCGTCGGTGTCGACGGCCGTCGCGCGGCGGCGTTCGTAGGTGACCCGCAGGAAGCGCTCGATCGTCTCGACGACGGGCACGGTCCGCCAGCTCGGGATCAGGTCGAAGGCGTGCTCGCCGCCCTTCAGCTCGACGTAGGCGACCGGTTGCGCTGACGTCGCGCGCAGCTCCTCGACGAACGCGCGCGCCTGGGTCACCGGGATGAGCGAGTCGGCGTCGCCGTGGACGACGAGGAACGGCGGCGCGCCCTCGTGGATGCGGAAGCGCGGCGACGCGGCGCGGAACGCCTCGGGGTCCCGGGAGCGGCGCTTCTTGAGGACGAGTGGCTCGAGGACCCACGGGTGGAGCAGCGGGAGGCTCGCACGCTCCTCGTCGAGGAGGTCGTAGACCCCGTAGAAGGGGACGGCGGCCTGCACCGAGCAGTCGGCGTCCTCGAACCCCGGCTGGAGCGAGGCGTCGTCGGCGGTGAGCGCGGCGAGCGCCGTGAGGTGCCCGCCCGCCGAACCTCCCGTGATCGCGACGAACGACGGGTCGATCGCGTACCGGTCGGCGTTCTCCCGCACCCACGCGATCGCGCGCTTGACGTCGACGACGTGGTCGGGCCAGGTCGCGAACGGGGACAGGCGGTAGTCGATGTTCACCCCGACCCAGCCGCACCGCGCGAGGTGGTTGAGGAGCGGGATCCCCTGCTCCTTGCGGCTCCCGAGGAACCAGCCTCCGCCGTGGACCTGGACGACCGCCGGCCGGCGCACCCCGTCCGGTGGCGGGCTCTCCGGCAGGTACACATCGAGCTTGCGAGGCGGTTCGTCGTCGTCGGTGTAGACGACGCCCCGCTCGTGGCGCACCCCTCGCGGCCGCAGCATGAGGAGAGGGAGGGCGACGTGCGAGCGCGGCACCCGCGGGTGGTCGGTGTCGACGTCGTCGGGGTCCCCGAGATCGAGGGCGGCGATCTGGCCGGCGACCGACACCCGGGCCCCGCGCGCCGTGAGCGACCACGTCACGCCGACGGCGATTGCGACGGCGAGCAGTCCGGCGCCGACGCTCCCCGCGGTGTGGTCGAGGGCTCCCAGAGCGACGAGCACCGTGCCCGTGAGGAACCCCGCGACGACGAGGAGCGGGGCGAGCTCGCGCGCGATCCACGCGGCCGGCCAGCGGACGAGGACGTTCCACCACGCGTGCCGCGGGGCGCGGGCGTTCGCGAGGAACGCGATTGCGACGAGCCCGACCACGAGGAGCAGGACGGCCGCGACCATCAGCCCGCCCCGAGCTCCGCACAGGCTCGGGCGCGGTCGGGGAAGGCGGCGAGCTCGACGATCCGCCCCTCCGCGACGCGATGGGTGAAGTGCAGGTGCTCGGCGACCGTCCCGTCGTCCCCAGCGATGCGACGGTGGCCCGCGACGAGCACACCGTCGCCGACGGGCTCGAAGGTGAACGGCGCGGCGGTGAACCGCTCGTCGCGCGCGTCGAACTGCGCGAAGAACGCCCGGATCCCGTCGTGCCCGTGGAACGTGTCCCCCGCCGCGGAGGTGAAGCGGACGTCGGAGGCGCAGGCGGCGAGGGCGGCCTCGACCCCGCCCTCGCGCAGGGCGATCCACATGCGACGGACGGTCTCCAGCGGATCCTCGGGCACCTCGCGCCAAGCCTAATGGCGACGGCGGGCGGGACGACGGTGGCGCGGCGGCCCACGTCGCGGAGCGGGCCCTGTGCGATCCTTCGTCGGACGTGGCGTCCGGGGCCGAACGCAGATCTCGCCTCGAGCTCGTCGAACGGGACGCCGAGCTGGAGCGCCTCGCGGACGCGTTCGCCGCCGCCCGTCGCGGCGAGCACTCGGTCGTCCTCGTCGAGGGGCAGCCCGGCATCGGGAAGAGCACGCTCGTCGGCGCCGCGCTGTCGCGCACGCCGCGGTCCGGGCTGAGCATCGCGACCGCGGCCGGCGCGGCGCTCGAACGGGGCTTCGCGTTCGGCGTCGTCCTCCAGATGCTCCAGCCGCTCGTCGACGAGGCCGGCGACGACGTGTTCGCGGGCGCCGCCGCGCTCGCCCGGCCCGTGTTCGAAGGGGACACCGGTGGCCGGGGGCTCGACGACGCGTTTCCCCGCCTGCACGGGCTCTTCTGGCTCACCGTCACCCTCGCGGAGCGTCGACCGGTCGTCCTGTGGGCGGACGACGTCCAGTGGAGCGACGTCCCCAGCGCGACGTTCCTCGCCTACCTCGCCCACCGGATCGAAGGGCTGCCGATCGCGCTCGTCGTCGGGCACCGGACCGGTGAGCCGGACGGTCCCGTCGCCGCCTGCGTCGAGGCCCTCGGCGACAGCGCCACCGGCCGCCTCA
>JBFIDS010000258.1:0-5500 GCA_041603715.1 Paraconexibacter sp.
CCGCGCGCGCGGCTTCCTCTACACGGTGTCGGTGGTCGGGACGACCGGGGAGCGCGCGGCGCTCTCCGACGCCTTCGCGGAGATCGTCGGCCGCGCGAAGGCGGCGACGGACGTCCCCGTCGCGCTGGGCTTCGGCATCGCGACGCCCGAGCAGGCCCGTGCGGCGGCGGACGCGGGCGCGGACGGCGTCATCGTCGGCAGCCGCCTGGTCCGGGCCGCCGCGGAGTCCGACGATCCTGCCGCCGCGGTGCGCGAGGTCGTCTCCGGCCTCGCCGCCGGGCTCGCCTGACGAGGCGCCCTCCCGTCGGGAGCACCGGTAGACTCCTCGCCCTATGGGACTCGTCCTCGCCACCACCGCGGGCCTCGTCGTCTGGCTCGTCCTCTGGTCCATCGGCGTCAAGGCGATCGACGCCTTCATGATCACGACGCTCATCGTCGCGACGGCCACGATGGGGCGGATCGGCGCGCGCTTCATCCCGGGTCGCAAGCACGAGCCGCGCTTCTAGCTGCGGCATGCTCCGCCCGAGCGCGTTGAAGCGGGGGACCGCCGCGGGGGCGTGCCTCGCCGCCTTCGCACTCGGCCTGTCCGCGTGCTCGGACGACGACGACGGGGACGCCGCCTCCGCGTCGACCGGGACCAACGCGCTCACCGTCTACTCGAGCCTGCCCATCCGGGGCGGGCACGGGCCGGGGACCGAGATGTCGAACGGGATCAAGCTCGCGCTCGCCGAGTCCGGCGGCAAGGTCGGTCCGTTCACGGTCAAGTACGTCAGCCTCGACGACGGCAGCGGCCCCGATGGCGCCCGCGACCCCGACCAGGTGGTCGACAACGCCCGCGCCGCTGTGCAGGACCGGTCGACGATCGCCTACATCGGGGAGTACCACACCGGAGCCTCGGCGCTGTCGATCCCCCTCCTCAACCAGGCGGGGATCCTCCAGGTCTCGCCCCACGACACGCGGATCGGGCTCACGCAGGCCGACGGCGCGACGAAGGGTGAGCCCGACAAGTACTACCCGACCGGTGAGCGCAGCTTCGGTCGGGTCGTCCCCGCCGACGACGTCCAGATCGCGGCGCAGGTCGCCTATCAGGAGACCGCTGCCTGCATGAACCTCTACGTCCTCGACGACGGCAGCGTCGACGGCGAGGCGCTCGCCGCAGGCGTCGAGCGGTCCGCCGAGGGCGAGGAGCCCCCGGATCTCGCCGGCACCGCGAGCGTGGGGGACGATCCCGACGACGCCCGCAAGGCCGCGGAGCGCGTGACCGCCGCCGAGGCCGACTGCGTCTTCTACGGCGCCGGCAGCGACGAGGCCGCCGCCGAGACCGCCCGGCTGACATGGCGGGCGCTTTCCGCCGCGGACCCGGACGTGAAGCTCTTCGGTCCCGACACGATCGCGACCGCCGACTTCGCACGGGCGCTCGGTCGCGCCGGTCGCAACGCATTCTTCACCGCCCCCCAGTTGGGCGAGGAGAACTACCCGCTCGTCGCGCAGGACTTCTTCGCGAGCTATCGGGAGCGGTTCGGCGAGGACGCAGATCCTCTCGCGATCTACGGCTACGAGGCGATGAAGACCGCGCTCGTCGCCATCCAGAATGCTGGGGACCGCGGCAACGACCGGCGCGCGGTGGTGCGGGCCTTCTTCGACATCGACGACCGTGACTCCGTCCTCGGCACGTACTCGATCGACCGCTTCGGCGACACCACGCTGAAGGTCTACGGCGGCTTCCGGGTCGACGACGGACGTCTCACTTTCGACCGGGCGATCGACACCGCGGAGGACACCTGAAAGGTTCCTTGCCGCGACCGTGGTCGAACGTGAGATGATCGCGCTCCATGGACGCCGGCACCTCCTCGCGGCCCGCAGTGGACGCGTCCCATCGCCGCGCCCTGCGGTATCTCGCTCAGCGACCGCCGCTGGTCGTCGCGCTCATCATGCTCGTCGCCCTGCTGGCCCTCGTCATCACGGAGGGACTCCAGCCGACCGCCCAGCGCACGGTGAACGGCTTCGTGTCGGGGAGCTACTTCGCGCTCGGGGCCGTCGGGCTGACGCTCGTCTACGGGACACTCAAGCTCGTCAATTTCGCCCACGGCGACTTCCTCACGTTCGGCGCCTACATCGCGTTCCTGTTCAGCGTCTCGGTCGGGCTCCCGCTCATCGTCGCCGCGGCGATCGCGGTCGCCGCGACCGCGCTGCTCGGCGTCGGCACCGAGCGGGTCATGTGGCGGCCGATGCGGGAGCGCAAGGCGGGGCTTCTCCAGCTCCTCCTCATGACGATCGGGCTCGCGTTCGTGCTGCGCAACTCGATCCAGTTCGTCGCGGGCACCCAGCCCCGCACGCTCGACGTCGACGTCGAGTCCTCGGTCGCGTTCCTCGGGCTGCGGATCGGCCGGACCGAGCTCATCGTCGTCGCCATCGGCTTCGCCGTGCTCGTCGGCATCGCGATGATGTTGCGCTCGACGTCGCTGGGCAAGCAGATGCGCGCGCTGTCCGACGACTTCGACCTCGCGTCGGTGACCGGCATCGACACGGACCGGATCGTCACGGTGACGTGGATCTTCGCAGCGGGATCGGCGGGTCTGGCCGGCGTCCTCTACACGTCGGCGATCGGCACGCTGACGCCGAACATCGGGTTCTTCCTCCTCCTCAGCCTGTTCGCCGCGGTGATCCTCGGCGGGATCGGCAACGCCTACGGGGCACTGGCGGGCGGGCTCATCATCGGGCTCGCGCAGGAGTGGTCGACGCTGCTGGTCGACGCGCGGTGGAAGGTCGCGGTCGGGTTCATCGTCCTGATCCTCGTCCTCATCGTGAGGCCACAGGGCCTCTTCGGCCGGGAGCGCACGGTATGAGCGTGCTCGCGGTCACCTTCGACGCCTTCACGAACGTCGAGTTCTGGATCGGCGTCGGCGTGCTCGCCGGCGCGTACGCGATCTTCGCGCTCGGCCTGCAGCTCAACGTCGGGTACACCGGCATCGTCAACTTCGGCCAGGCCGGCTTCATGGCGATCGGCGCCTACGCGATGGGCATCCTCGTCGTCGACCACGGGGTGTCGTTCTGGCTCGCGCTCCCGCTCGCGACGCTCATCGCGATGGCCGCGGGCGTGCTCATCGGGCTTCCCGCGCTGCGATTGCGCTCCGACTACTTCGCGATCGTCACGATCGCCTTCGCGGAGATGATCCGCTACACGGCGCAGAACGCCCGAGAGCTCACAGGCGGCAACCAGGGTCTGCTCGGCTTCGACGACGACTGGGTCGAGTTCTCCATCGAGGTGCAGGACAGCCTCGCGTCCGTCGGCCTCGGGGACCAGTTCCTCCTGCCGCTCCTCCTCGCCGTGTGGACGACGCTGCTCGTGCTCACCGTGCTGCTGCGCCGGGTGACGAACAGCCCCTGGGGCCGGGTCCTGCGGGCGATCCGCGAGGACGAGGACGCGGCCCGCGCGCTCGGGAAGAACGTCTTCGCCTACAAGCTCCAGTCCCTCGCGATCGCCGCCGGTGTGGGAGCGATCTCGGGCTACTTCCTCGTCCTCAACCTCGCGTTCATCAACCCGCAGCAATTCGAGCCCCTCGTCACCTTCCTCGGGTACGCGGTGCTCGTGCTCGGCGGCCTCGCGAGCTACGTCGGCGTCATCATCGGCGCGGTCATCCTGTGGACGCTCCTCGAGGCGACGCGGTTCATCGACCTGCCGCTCAGCGCGGAGAAGGTCGCTTCGCTGCGCTTCATCATCGTGGGCCTGATCCTCATCCTCCTCATGGCGTTCCGGCCCCAGGGGATCCTCGGCAAGAAGGAGGAGATGGTCCTCGGTGACTGACACCTCCCCGACCACCGCCGACCCCACCGCGCGCGCGGCGGGCGACCGCCTGCTCGACGTGCGCGACGTCGTCAAGCGCTTCGGCGGCATCAACGCCGTCGACGGGGCGACCCTCGACGTCGTGCGCGGCTCGATCACCGCGCTCATCGGCCCCAACGGCGCCGGCAAGACGACCCTGTTCAACGTCCTCACGGGCTTCTACCGGCCCGAGAGCGGCGCGGTCGTCTACGACGGCAAGTCGATCTTCCGCCGCCAGCCGCACGTCATCGCCCGGCGCGGCATGGTGCGCACCTTTCAGATCACGAAGGCGCTCGGCGCCATGCCGGTGATCGACAACATGATGCTCGCGGCGCCCCACCAGCCCGGTGAGCACCTGGCGACGCTGCTCTTCCGCCCGCTCGCAAGTCGGCAGCGGGAGAAGGAGGTCCGTGCGCGAGCGCTCGAGCTGCTCGACGTGTTCGGTCTCACCGCGAAGGCCGACGACTACGCCGGGACGCTCTCCGGCGGGCAGCGCAAGCTCCTCGAGCTCGCGCGCGCGCTCATGGTCGAGCCGCGGTTCGTGCTCCTCGACGAGCCCATGGCGGGGATCAACCCGACCCTCGGCGCGCGTCTGCTCGACCACATGGCCCGCCTGCGCGAGGAGGACGGCGTGACGTTCCTCTTCATCGAACACGACATGGAGGTCGTCATGGGCCACTCGGACCGGGTCATCGTGATGGCGCAGGGACGGGTGATCGCCGACGGCGCGCCCGACGTCGTGCGCAACGACCCGCGGGTGATCGACGCCTACCTCGGCGACCCCGACCGCAGGGGAGCGGCGTCGTGAGCGAGGGGACCGTAGGCCCCGAGCCGGTGACCGGCGACGCCACGGCCGTCCACGGGGCGGTCGGGGGCGGGGCGGGGCGCCCCGAGGGCGACGTCATCCTCGAGACCCGCGGGATCGTCGCCGGGTACGTGCCCGAGGTCGACATCCTGCGCGGGGTCGACCTCGACCTTCGCCGCGGCGAGATCGTCACGATCGTCGGCCCCAACGGGGCCGGGAAGTCGACGCTCCTGAAGTCCGTCTTCGGGCTGCTGCACCCGAAGGAGGGCACGATCCGCTTCCACGGCGAGGACATCGGTCACCTCAAGCCGAACAAGATCGCCGCGCGGGGCCTCAGCTACGTGCCGCAGCTCGACAACGTCTTCAAGACGCTCACGGTCGAGGAGAACCTCGAGATGGGTGCGGTCGTGCGGCCCGACGTGGACCGAGCGGAGCGGATGGCGCAGATGTACGAGATCTTCCCCCGGCTCGGGGAGCGGCGCAAGCAGGCCGCGGGCACGATGTCCGGGGGCGAGCGTCAGATGGTCGCGATGGCGAAGGCGCTCATGCCCGACCCGGAGCTCATCCTCCTCGACGAGCCCTCCGCCGGACTCGCGCCGCAGTTCGTCGACGCGATCTTCGAGCGGGTCGTCGCGATCAACGCCGCCGGCGTCTCGGTCCTCATGGTGGAGCAGAACGCCCGGCGGGCGCTCGAGATGAGCGACCGCGGCTACGTCCTCGACCTCGGGAAGAACGCCCACGAGGGCCCAGGGCGCGCGCTCCTCGACGACCCGAAGGTCTCGGAGCTCTACCTCGGCGGGCGACGCCTCGGCGGCTGACGGTCGGCGGGGGACGCCGTCCCGTCCGCTGCTCGCGGGAGGGCGCCGGGACCC
>JBFIDS010000259.1:0-5498 GCA_041603715.1 Paraconexibacter sp.
ACCTCGTGCAGCGACTCCCGGCGATGCTCACACCGCGGTGGGTCGAGACCCGCTCGCAGCCCATCGCGATCAGCGACGTGTGCGCGATCCTCGCCCGTCTCGCGACCTGGGAGGACCCTCCCGTCGAAGTCGAGATCGGGGGTGCCGACGTGCTCAGCTACCGCGAGATGATGACGCGGTTCGCCGCCGTCGCCGACCGCCGTGCGCCCGTCATCGTCCCGGTCCCGGTGCTCACCCCGCGCCTCTCCTCGTACTGGGTGAGCCTCTTCACCCCAATCGAGACCGGCCTCGTCCGGCCGCTCGTGGACGGGATGAGCGCGGAGACCATCGTGCGACACCCCCCGCCCCCCGGCCTCAACGACGATCCGCTCGGATTCGACGATGCCGTCGCGGCCGCGCTCGCGGGCGCAGGCTGAACGCAGGGGGTAGGCTGGCGCCATATGCGACGCCAGTACGTGGCGCTGCTCACCGTGATCGCGGCGATCGTCTCCGCGTTCGCCGCGTTCATCCTCGGCGCGAGCCGGATCCTCAACCGGCCCAAGCGCGTCGGCGAGACGGTGATCGGCCGGCCCTACGACCGAACCGAGATCGACGCAGACGGCGCCGTCCGCTCCATCCAGGGGGCCGACGTCACCCTGCCCGACGAGACGCTCGCCGAGATCTGGAAGCCCGTCAGCCTCGAGCGGCTCGCCCGGACCTACTGGTCGTTCCTGTCGAAGTGCACGCTCGGCCTCATCCGCATCGAATACGGAGAGCGCGAGCGGCACGTCGTCTTCCTGCGCAGCCCGCTGCGTCTCCTCAGCTTCCACGCCCCCGAGTACGAGGTGGCGGCCGACCGCGGAATCGTCCGCTGGCGGATCGCGGACGGTCTGCTCGTCGCGGCTCCCGGCCGCGGGGCCGACGGATACCTCGAGATCGACGTGCGCCGGCTCGAACCCGACCGGCCGGGCTGCTCGCGGCTGCACGTCGACGTCACGGTCGCGAACTTCTACCCCGCGATCGCCCACTCGATCAGCCGCTTCGTCTACGCGAACACGCAGTCGCGGATCCACGTCATCGTCACGCACGGCTTCCTGCGCTCGCTCGCGAAGGGCAAGCTCGCGAAGTCGACCGTCGGTTACTTCTCCGCCGAGGACGAGCAGACCGCCGAGGAGGCGACGGAGGGCGTGAACGAGGCGACGACGCCGGACCCCGTCCCGGAGCACGAGAAGCCCTGAGGGGCGCCGGGGCCCGTGGGCGGGCTGGCTGCTAGCGGAAGCGGTCGGGGTTGATCGCCCGCAGCTTGGCCCGGTTGTGCGTCGCCATGATGCGGCGCGTCGTGCCCGAGCGCGAGCGGGTGACGAGCGACTCCGTCGTCCAGGTCCCGGCGCCCTGCGAGCGCACCCCCTGGAGGAGGTCGCCGTCCGTGACCCCGGTGGCCGAGAAGAAGCAGTCGTCACCCGTGACGAGATCGTCGTGGGTGAGCTGGCGCTCGAGATCGTAGCCGCCGTCGATCGCCGCCTGACGCTCACCCTCGTCGCGCGGCCACATCCGGCCGACGAGGCCCCCGCCGATGCACTTCACGGCCGCGGCCGCGATGACGCCCTCGGGCGTCCCGCCGATGCCCCACAGCAGATCGACGGGACGGTCCGGGCTCGCCGCGACGAGAACCGCGCTGACGTCGCCGTCGGAGATGAGGCGCACACGCGCGCCGGCGTCGCGGATCTCCTTGATCCCGTCCTCATGACGCGGCCGGTCGAGCACGATGACGGTGAGGTCGCCGATCTCGCAGCGGCGCCGCTCCGCCATGAGCGCGAGCGTCTCGTTGAGCGGCCGGTCGAGATCGAGGAGGTCGGCGATGTCGCTCCCGGCCGCCATCTTCTCCATGTAGACGCACGGGCCGGGGTCGAACATCGTGCCCTTGGGGGCGAGAGCGATGACGGCGAGCGCGCTCGGCATGCCCTTCGCGGTGAGCGTCGTCCCCTCGAGCGGGTCGACGGCGATGTCGACCTCCGGGGGCTCCCCGTCCCCGATCCGCTCGCCGTTGTAGAGCATCGGCGCCTCGTCCTTCTCGCCCTCGCCGATGACGACCGTGCCGTCCATGCTCACCGTGTCGAGGACGACCCGCATCGCGTCGACGGCCGCCTGGTCGGCGGCGATCTTGTCGCCGCGGCCGACGAGTCGCGATGCCGCCATCGCCGCGGCCTCCGTCACGCGGACGAGCTCCAGGGCGAGGTTGCGGTCGGGGCGAGTCGAACTGGACATGCGAGCTGATGCTCCTTCAGGGAGTCGGGTGGGGCGTGGCGGGTGCGGGTGCCCGGACCGGCGGGTGGATCAGACCGAGCCGGGGGGCTTGCGACGCATCTCGGTCTCCTGCTGGCGCATCACGGAGCCGGCGAGCATGAGCAGCGCCCCGAGCATCGAGATGTACCAGCCGATCTCGAGCTCGATCTGCCCCGAGGGCTCGCCCGGACGGTCGATGATGCCGACGTAGAAGAGGATGCCGATCGCGGTGATCGCGACGACGGACGTCACCTGGCCGCGGGGCCAGGACAGCTTGTGGTCGCGGGCGATGATGTACGCGAGGACGAGCGGCGCGACGGCGGCGAGGATGAAGAGGATCCGCAGGATGGAGTGCGCGTCCCAGGCGGAGTAGGTGCCGCGGCCCATCGTCCCGTCGAGAACGGCGAGGTCGCTCACCGCCTCGTACCACTTCACGAAGACCCCGACGAAGAGGAGGATCCCCCCAACGACGGCGACGTATTCACCGCGACTGACCCGTGACATGTCCATCACGGCGCAGCCTATCCGAGGGCGTCAAGGCGCGGGGACATCGTTCGCGTCAACCGACGCGGCGATCGCGAGAACGTCCTCGAGCGCCCACGGACCCTGAGCGGTGAGCCGCAGATGCAGGCCGGACTGCGCCCAGGACAGCTCGACCACGGGGCGCAGCGACGGCTGCGCCTCCTCGAACGGGACACGGACGACGGA
This sequence comes from Paraconexibacter sp., assembly GCA_041603715.1. Lineage (GTDB taxonomy): Bacteria > Actinomycetota > Thermoleophilia > Solirubrobacterales > Solirubrobacteraceae > Paraconexibacter. Next base: position 2,971 of record JBFIDS010000259.1, read on the forward strand.
GACGTCGCGCCCGGCGAGCGAGAGGCTCGTCGCGACCGTGCCGGGCGCGTCGGCGGCCATCTGGGGCGGCGGGGCCTCGCGTCCCGCGTAGAGCGCGAGGCGCCCGGGGGCGCCGGCGCGCGAGTCGTCGAGGTTCCACTCGACCTGGGCGCCGCGCGGGCCGAGCGCACGGACGGCGACCCACCGGGGGACGGGCAGGGCGGCGTCCGGGACGGGGAACCGCCCGCCGATGCGGGCGTCGGCGGCCGCGAGACCGTCGAGGACGTCGGCGCCATCGTCGGGGTCCGTCACCGTGAGAGCTCGAGGACGACCTTGCCGGTCGCCCCCCGCCCGTCGATGAGCTTCAGCGCCTGGGCGGCCTCCTCGAGCGGGAAGCACGCCCCCACGGGCGGCCGGACGTGGCCGGATTCGATGAGCTTCGCGAGCTCCGCCCCGACCTCCGTGCCGTACGCGAGCCCGGTCGAGAAGAGGTACTCGCCCCACCCCGCGCCGACGACCTCCGTGTTGCGGAGGAGGAGGCGGTTGACCTTCACCTCCGGGATCGAGCCCCCGGTGAACCCGACGACGACGACGCGGCCCGTTCGGGCGAGCGAGCGCAGGCTGTCGGTGAAGCGGTCCCCTCCCACCGGATCGATGACGACGTCGACGCCGTCGCCGCCGGTGAGCGAGAGCGCATCGTCCTTCCACGGCCCGTCGGAGCGCAGCACCTCGTCGGCCCCCGCCTCGCGGGCGACCTGCTCCTTCTCGTCCGTCGAGACGACCGCGATGGTCCGCGCGCCGAGGCCCTTGGCGACCTGCAGCGTCGCGGTCCCGACGCCGCCGGCCGCCCCGTGCACGAGCACGGTCTCCCCGGACCGCAGGCGGCCGCGGGTGACGAGCGCGAACCAGGCCGTGTGGTAGTTGAGGACGAGCGCGGCACCCTGCGCGAAGTCGAGATCGTCGGGGAGGGCGAACGTCATCGCCACCGGGGCGACAGCCACCTCGGCGAAGCCGCCCAGCAGGCACATCGCGGCGACGCGGTCGCCCGGCGAGAACCCCGAGCCCTCCGGCGCGCTGCGGACGGTGCCCGCGACCTCGCTGCCCGGCACGAACGGCAGCTCGGGCTTCATCTGATACTCGCCGCGCGTCTGCAGCACCTCGGGGAAGGAGACGCCGGCCGCCGCCACGTCGATGACGACCCCTTCGCCGGGCGTCATGAAGTGCGACGCCTCCGGGTCGGGGAGGTCGACGACGCGCAGCGCCGTGTCCGGTCCGGTGAGCTCGACGATCTGGACGGCCTTCATGAGGCGGACGCTATCCGACGGATCGCTCGCGGCCGGACCGCCGCGGTGGAGGTTTCTCCCTTGCCGCTCGTGAGAAGGTTCGGACCATGAGCCATGCGGTGAGCGAGAACGAGCGCCTCGCGGCGTTGACGGCGGCCGGGACGAGCGTGTGGCTCGACCAGATCCGCCGGAGCCTCGTCGAGGGCGGGGAGCTCGCGCGGCTCGTGTCCGAGAGCTCGTTGCGGGGCGTGACGTCGAACCCGGCGATCTTCGAGAAGGCGATCCTGGGGTCCGACGAGTACGACGAGCAGATCGAGGCCCTCGCGCGGGCCGGCGCCGACGCCCGCGACATCTACCGCCAGGTCGCGCTCCGGGACGTGCAGGCCGCCTGCGACGTCCTCGCCCCCGTGCACGCCGCGACCGGCGGGGCCGACGGGTTCGTCTCCCTCGAGGTGGACCCCGACCTCGCGCACGACACCGCGGCGACGCTCGATCAGGCGCGTGCGTACTGGGTCGCGCTCTCGCGACCGAACGCGATGATCAAGATCCCCGGCACCGACGCGGGAGTCCCTGCGATCGAGGACGCGATCGCCGAGGGGATCAACGTGAACGTCACGCTGCTCTTCTCCGTGGAGGCGTATGCACGCGTCGCGGAGGCCTACATCCGCGGCCTCGAGCGCCGGCACGGGTCGGGGCTCGGGCTCGACGTCCACTCCGTCGCCTCGTTCTTCGTCTCCCGCGTCGACACCGAGGTCGACAAGCGTCTCGCGGGTCTCGGCCGCGACGACCTCGCCGGCCGCGCCGCGCTCGCGAACGCGCGGGCCGCGTACCGGCGCTTCGAGGAGATCTTCCGCGGCGAGCGCTTCGCCGCGCTGCGCGAGGCCGGCGCCTTCGTCCAGCGGCCGCTGTGGGCCTCGACGGGCGTGAAGAACCCCGCGTACCCCGCGACGCTCTACGTCGACGGGCTCGTCGCCCCGGACACGGTGAACACCATGCCGCTCGCGACGCTCGAGGCGGCCGCGCGCGACGCGGACCCCGCCACGTTCGCCATCGACGGCACGCCGAGCGCCGCGGTCGATCCCGCCGCCGATCTCGCGGCCCTGCGGGAGGCCGGCATCGACCTCGACGACGTGACCGCCACGCTCCTGCGCGACGGCATCACCGCGTTCGTCACCCCGATGGAGTCCCTCCTGCGGGGCATCGAGTCCGCCCGCCAGGGCATCGCGACACAGCGGCCCGCCGACGTCGGTTCCGTGATGCCCGCCG
>JBFIDS010000260.1:0-5492 GCA_041603715.1 Paraconexibacter sp.
CGGCCTGCGTGCCGAGCGCGACCGTGTAGACGGGCACCTCGGCGCGGCGCGCCTCCTCGGCGACGTCCATGACGTCACGGCCGCGGACGCTCGCGCCGTCGGAGAGGAGGACGATCGCCGCCGGCGGACGTTCGACCTCGCCGGCGCCGCCGGGTGCGAGCGGGTTCGGCGCCGGCGTGTCCTGCGGGATCAGCGCGAGGGCGGCGGCGAGCGCGTCGCCGGTCGCCGTGCTGCCCGCCGCCTCCACCGTCCCGAGGGCGGCGCGCACGGCGTCGTGGTCCCGGGTGGGACTCGCGAGCACCGTCGGCTGGTGGTTGAACGCGAGGGCTCCCACGCGCATCTTCGCGGGGACGGCGTCGACGAACGTCTGCGCCGCCCGCCGCGCAGCCGTCAGCCGGTCGGGGGCGACGTCGGTCGCGAGCATCGAGCCCGACCGGTCGGTGGCGACGACGACCGTCGCCTCCTCGACCGCGACGGCCTGCGTCGTCTGGGGCCGTGCGAGGGCGACGACGAGCGCGCCGACGGCGACCGCCATCAACGCGACGGGGACGTGGCGGCGCCAGCGCGGCCGGCGCGGGGCGACCGCGGGGAGGAGCGGCGCGCTCACGATCGCCTCGCGCCGCCCCCGCGCCCGCCGCTCGGACCGGATGTAGGTCGCGGCGAGGAGAGGGAGGAGGAGGAGACCGAGGAGCGCGACCGGAGCCGCGAAGCTCACGGGATCCGCTCGGGCCGCGTGCCGAGCGTGACGTCGACGGAGCGGTCACCGCCGGGCCCGGTCACCCGGATGCTCGTCTGGTCGCCCGGAGCCTTCTGCCCGATCAGCCGAGCGACGTCGTCGGAGCCCTTGACCTCGCGGCCGTCGATCGAGGTGATCGTCTCGCCGACCCGGAGTCCCGCGCCCTCGGCCGGGCCGCCGGGCGTGAGCTCGGCGATCGTCGCGCCGCTGCTCGGCCCGCCGGAGCCGCCGCCACCCGAGCCGCCGCCGAGCACCGCGGAGCGATCCTGCGTGCTCACGCCGAGCCACGGCCGGGCGATGACGCCGCCGGTGATGAGCTGCGGGATGACGTCACGGACGGTCGCCGACGGGACCGCGAAGCCGATGCCGACGTTGCCGCCGCCGGCCCCAGCCGTCGCGATCTGCGAGTTGACGCCGATGACGCGGCCGGCGGTATCGAGCAGCGGGCCGCCCGAGTTACCGGGGTTGATCGGCGCGTCGGTCTGGATGACCTCGTCGATCGAGAAGCCGTTGGGTGCCTCGATCTGGCGGCCGAGGCCCGACACGATGCCCTGCGTCGCGGTGCGGTCGAGCCCGAGCGGATAGCCGATCGCGAGCGCGCGGTCGCCGACGCGCACCTTCGAGGAGTCGGCGAGCTTCAGCGGCTCGATGTCCTTCACCGAGGAGGCGGGCACGCGCAGGACGGCGAGGTCGGTCGAGCCGTCGGTGCCGAGCACCTTCCCCTGCGTCTGCGCGTCCCGGTCGAAGCGGATCTCGACGTCCTTGGCGCTGCCGACGACATGGGCGTTGGTGACGATCGTGCCGTCCTTGTCGATGAGGAAGCCCGTCCCCGAGCCGACGCTGCTGCCGCTGCGCACGCGGACCGACACGACCGCCTCGCTCGCGTTCTCGTAGAGCTTGGAGGTCGACGTCTGGGGGACCGTGCCCTCCTCGACCTCGAGCGGCTCGGCGGTCGTCGTGGCACCCGCACGCTGCGACGGATCGTTGCCGTCGTCGTCGCCGCCGAGGACGCCGACCCCGAACGCGCCGACTGCGAGCAGCACGAGTCCGAGGGCGATCAGGGCGAGGGGGGAGCGGCGGCGCGGCGAGGACGGCTCGGGCTCGCGGTGCGGCGGAGGGGGCGCTGCCGCACGCGGACGGGATGCCGGGCGCGGCTGCTCGCGCGTGGCGTCGGGGTCCGCGACACGGGTCGGCTCGTCGTCCTCGGCGTCGTGAGGCCAGTTGATCCAGAGGCTCTTGTCGCGGCGCATGCGGGTCACAGTGACGGATCGCGTGTCACAAGGACATAACGAACGGGACGGGCGATTGGGTCATCGGCCTACCCGGCCGGGCGCGGACCGACACGGCCGGGGGTCGCGGTGTCCGCGCCCGGTCACGGGGCGCCGAGCACCTGGAAGGACCGCATCTCCCCGCGGATCCTGGCGGGGAAGTAGCCCGTGAAGAGGATCGAGGAGTGGACGGTCCCCTCGCGCTGCTGCGTGATCTCGGCGATCCGGTCGGCGGGGAAGCGGTGATCGAGACTCCAGCGGCCGGCCCGGATCCGAGCGAGGACCTGCACCGTCTCGACGCGTCCGCCCACGGAGTACTCGAGCTGGACTCGGACCACCCCGCGTGCCCGCGTCGAGATGGTGCCCGAGGCACGCAGGCGGTTGCCGACGAGCGTCGGGCGTCCGGCGGTGAGGTTCGCCTTCTGCGAGGCGGCCCGCAGTCGAACCTCCTGCGGCCGGGTGTCGGCGTCGCCGGGGTAACGCAGCGTGACGATCCCCGTGCCGAGGCGCGCCTGCGCGGCGGGGATTCTGCGCAGGAGCCGAACCTCCCCGCGGGCTGCGTCGATCGCCTGGGTGAACCGCGTCCGCCGGCCGGCCGCCCGGAAGTCGACGGTCACCGGGCCGGAGGCGAGCTTCGTGATCGGCGCGAGGAGGTCGAGGCGGCGCGCCGTGCGCTGCACCTGCGCACGCGCGATCCGCAGCTTCGCGGTCTCCTTCGCCGGAGTCGGCGCTCGTGGCGCTGGTGGCGCCGGGACCGGAGCGACGTTCGTCGTCCCCGTCGCCACCGACGTGTTGCCCACCCCGTCGGTGAGCGTCGCGGTGACGGTCCGCCACCCCGGCGTGGCGAACGTGTGGGTGACGAACGGGCCGGCGCCGAGCGCGCCGTCCCCGAACGACCACGACGTCGCGGTCACCCCCGACCGGTCGACGCCGGTGACGCCGTAGCCCGTCGGCTGGAGCGCGGACGTCGTCAGGGGGATGGTGAGGGAGGTGATCGTCGGCCCGACGGCGTCGTACACCGCTGTCTGCACGCGAGTGTTGGTGCCGTCGCCGCGCTCCCACACCACCGCGGCCTCCCCGGCGGGGCTCACGGCGACCCGGCCCCCTGTCGCATCCTCGCCGTCCTCCGACAGCACGGCGACGGGGCCGAGCGTGCCGTCGGCGCGGATCTGCCGCGCGTGGACGACGTCGGTGGTGCCCGGGGCCTGACGCCAGACGGCGGTCGTGGTGCCGCCGTGGTCGATCGCGAGGCTCGCGTACTGGGCGGTCTCGCCGGGCGGCGAGACGTCGATGAGCGGCCCGAGCGTGCCCGTCGCGTCGATGCGCCGGGTCTGGATGCGGGCGTGGGACCCGTCCGAGCGATCCCACCCGACGACTGCCGCTCCGAGCCGGTCGACGGCGATCGCCGTGCCCTGGGCGCCCGCCTGCGACAGTTCCTGCGTCGCCCCGAACACGCCGCCCGCCACGGACACTCGTGCCTTGACGCGAACGTCGAGGCCCGTGCCGCCCCGCCAGGCCGCGAAGACGGTCCCGTCCGACGTCGTCGTGATCCGGGGCTCGAAGGCATGCGTGTCGCCGATCGAGAGTGGGGCTGAGGGCCCAGGCGCGGCACCCGGCGGGATGCTCGCGACGAAGACGGTCGAAGACGAGGGGCCCGGGACCTCCTGCCAGATGACAGAGGCCCGGCCGGCGTCGTCCACCGCCGCGCCGCCGAGTGAGGCGTTGAACCCCGGTGCCGACAGCGTGTGGGTCGTGCCGAGATCTCCCGACGGGGTGAGCGACCGCACGTCGACCCGTTGGTTCGCCCCGTCGGACCGCGTCCACGCCACCGTCGCGGTCCCGTCGAGGGCGACCGCGACCTCTGGGTTCTGCGCACTCACCGCGCCCGAGAGGATCCGCACCGGGGCGAGCTCCGCGCCCGGGACGTGACGGCGGGCCTGGATCACGCCGCCCTCCGTCCACACGACGGTCGCGGCTCCCGATACGTCGACTGCGACCGCCGGCGCGCTCGCGAAGTCGCCCGGGGCGGTGAGCGTGAGGAGGGGCTCGACCGTGCCATCGAAGCGGACACGCTGGAGATGCACGTGTCGTGAGCCCGTGTCCTCGCGCAGAAAGACGATCGTCGCGTTTCCGGCGGGGTCGACCGCAACCTCCGAATCGGTCGCGTCCTCCCCGGCGGCCGACAGCGTCGTCGTCGGCAGCCAAGCCGCGGCGGAAGCGCTCGCCGGGGCGGCGAGCAGCGCCCCGCACGTGAGCAGTCCGGCGAGGATGGACGACCGACGCGCGCGCATCGACGCAGTATCGGCGATGCGGGCGCGCCCATGGGAACATCGGTCCGCGTGAGTGGACATCCGCCGATCACTCGATCGGCAGATGTCCACTCACCGCGGGTCGTGCGGCGCGCGGGGGCCTGCGGGGGCGGGGCGACCGCGCAGGCGTCGGCGGCGGCGTCGGTCAGGCCACCGTCCAGGTGTCCCCGCCGCGGAGCATCTCCTCGAGGTCGGCGGCCGTCGGCGCGGCCGACGGCGGCGTGTCGGACCCGAACACCGGGCGCTTCACATCGCGGAAGACGCCCAGAGGCGTCGGGCCATCGGGGTGCGAGGCGAGCCGCGAGAGCGCGAAGGCGAGCGCGGGGTTCTCGCGCGTCGGGTCGTGGACGACGATGTCGCGCTCATCGGCCGCCGCGTGGTCGACGATCGCGAGATCCCCGTCCGCACCGTGCACGACGCAGCGCCGGGCGTCCTCGGGCCCGAAGACGACCGGCTGCCCCGCGTGGAGCGGGATCTGGTTGAGCGCGGCGTGTTCCTTGTCGGTGAGCGCCGAGAACGCGCCGTCGTTGAACACGGGGCAGTTCTGGTAGATCTCGACGAGCGCCGCGCCCGGGTGCGCCGCGGCCGCGCGCAGGATCTCCGGCATGTGCTTCTTGTCCTTGTCGATCGTGCGGGCGACGAACGACGCGTCGGCGCCGAGCGCGAGGGAGACCGGGTTGAACGGCGCATCCGTCGAGCCGAACGGCGTCGACTTCGTCACCTTGCCGCGCTCGGAGGTCGGGGAGGCCTGCCCCTTGGTGAGCCCGTAGATCTGGTTGTTGAAGAGGAGGATCTTCACCGGCACGTTGCGGCGCAGCGCGTGGATGAGGTGGTTGCCGCCGATCGACAGCGCGTCGCCGTCTCCCGTGACGACCCAGATCGACAGGTCGTCGCGCGCGGTCGCCAGCCCGGTCGCGAGCGCCGGCCCGCGCCCGTGGATGCCGTGCATCCCGTAGGTGTCCATGTAGTAGGAGAACCGGCCGGCGCAGCCGATCCCCGACACGAACACGATCTGCTCCGGCGGGATGCCGAGCTCGGGCATGAAGCTCTGGACCGCGGCGAGGATCGCGTAGTCCCCGCAGCCCGGGCACCAGCGCGTCTCGGCGTCGGACTGGAAGTCCGCCTTGGTCAGCTCGACGGTGCTCATGAGATGCGCTCCAGGATGGCCGCTTCGATCTC
>JBFIDS010000261.1:0-5456 GCA_041603715.1 Paraconexibacter sp.
CGAGCAGCCCGCGCAGCCGGGGGACGGTGAGGTGGAGCCGCACGCCGGCACTGCGCAGGACCCGCGGAGGGGGTCCACCGTCCGCGGGTCGGGGCTGGGGGAGGGTCACCGAGCGCACGAGCAGCGCGGAGACGGCGAAGCCCGCCGCCGTGACGGCGAAGAGCCCGTCGAAGCTCATGACGGTGAGCAGCGCGGCGGCGGCGATGGGGCTCACGAGGCTCTCGAGGTCGTAGGCGAGGCGTGACAGCGAGAGCGCGTGCGTGTAGTCGCGCTCCTCGGCGAGGACGTCCGGGATCGTCGCCTGGAAGGTCGGGGTGAACGCCGCCGACGCGGACTGGAGGACGAAGACGAGGACGTAGACCTGCCAGACCGCCGAGACGAACGGCAGGCTGAGCGCGACGAGCCCGCGGACGACGTCCATCGCGATGAGGAAGGACCGGCGCGGCCAGCGCCCGACGATCGCGGCCGCGACGGGCGCGATCGTCACGTAGGCGACCATCTTGATCGCGAGAGCCGTGCCCAGCACCACGCCGGCGTCGTCCCCGGCGAGGTCGAAGGCGAGGAGCCCGAGCGCGATCGTCGCGACCCCGGTCCCCAGCAGCGCGACGACCTGCGCGGTGAAGAGGCGGCGGTACGTGCGGTCGGCGAGGACGACGAGCACGGCCGTCAGTCCGGCGACGAGAGGGCGTGATCGGGCACGGGCCGGCAGCCTCGCACACCCCGCAGGGCGTGCCGGGGCGAGGCGGCGCGGCCCTCGGTCCGCTCCGCGGCGCTCGCGCGGCGCGGCCCCTCGCCGGTCCTGCGCCCGGCGACGACGAGGTACTCCGCGCTCATGCGCAGGGTGCCGTCGGTGGCCTCGTTGCGTCGCTTCGCCATCGCGAGGATCTCGTCCCGGCAGGCGCCCCACGTCCCCTCGGCGGTGAGGCGCTCGCGGGCCTCGAGGGTCGGTCCGTACCGGCTCTCCATGAAGCGCACGTAGTCCTCCGGCGACGGGAACCTCCACGGGGTGTAGCCGCGGCAGAACTCGAGCTCGACGCCGGTGCCCTCGAACAGCTCGGCACGTGCTGCTCGCTCCCCCACAGCGGCGGCGGTGAGGCGTAGTCGGGCAGTGGCGGCACGTAGCGCCCCATGATCCGGAACAGCTCGCCGATCTGGCCGCCGGGCGTCCAGTTGACGAGCGCGATCCGCCCGCCTGGGCGGCACACCCGCGCGAGCTCCCGCGCGACGACCTCGTGACGGGGGGCGAACTGCACGCCGAAGGCGGACAGGACGCGATCGAAGCTCGCGTCCTCGAACGGGAGGGCCTCGGCGTCACCTTCGACCCAGTCGATGCTGACTCCCTGTGCGGCGGACCGCTCGCGGGCGGTCCCGAAGGGCTCGGGCGTGAGGTCGAGCCCGGTCACCTGCGCCCCGGCGAGCGCCGCCCGGATCGCGATGTTGCCGGTGCCGGTCGCGACGTCGAGCACGTCGCGGCGATCGACCGCACGGCGGCCGTCCTCACCGAGGCGCGGTCCGACGGCCGCACGCCGCACGACGTCGCCGTCGAGAGGGCGATGGTGCGGATGGGGGCCGCGACGTCACGGGCGGTGGTGTGACGGGGGAAGCGCGCCGCTCAGGGGTCGAGGAGCCTCAGGAGCTCCGCGCGCGTGAACGCCCACTGCCGGTCGGTCGCGCGCTTCGTGCGGCCCATGACGCGCAGGAGGGTGAGACCGCGGATCGTGCTGAGGGCGTGTCCGAGACGCAGGTCGAAGTCGGGGAGGGCGACCGCCGCGTCGCCGAAGAGCTCGGCGGCGCGGTCGTGGACCCCGCGACTCACGTCGCGATCGATCGGGGCGACCATGCGGGCGAGCTCGGGGTCGCCGCGGGAGGCGAGCGACAGCTCGAGCATCGCGGTGAACAGCTCGCCGGAGTACACCCCGTAGAAGCGGTCGAGGAGTCGCGCGGTGCGCGCCGCGCCCCGGCGGTCACCGGTCGACGTCGCGTGGAGCTCGTCGAGCTGGCGCCGCGCGAGGTGGCGCACCGCCTCCCCGACGAGGGTCGCCTTGTGGGGGAAATGGTGTTGCTGGGCGCCCCGCGAGACGCCGGCGCGCTTGGCGACCTTCGCGGTCGTGAGCTTCGCGTACCCCGACTCGAGCAGCTCGTCGACGGCGGCGTCGAGCAGGCGCAGGCGGGTCGCCGCGCTGCGCGCCTGCTTGGGCTCGGGAGCAGCGCTTTCGGGGAGGTCGGATGCGGTGGCGTCGGGGGTCATCGGCCGGGCCGCTCGACGTCGGACCGGCGCGCAGGACGCACGGCCCGACACGGGCGCCGGGTCAGGATGCCAGCCGAGGAGGCGGCGCGGCAGTGCCGTGAAGCTTCACGCGCTCATCCCCATCGGCAGGCCGCCGCTCACGTTGAGGACCTGGCCGGTCACGTAGTCGCTCCACGGCGAGCACAGGAAGGCGATGCCGCCCGCCGCCTCGGTCGCGGTGCCGGAGCGCCCGATGGGGATCATCGCGCCCATCATCGCCCGCGCCTGCTCGGGGATGCCCACGGTGACGGTCCGGTCGCCGACCGTGACCGTGGTCTCGTCGGTCTTCGGCTGCGTGAGGCGCGTGTCGATCAGCCCGTAGGCGACGGCGTTGACGTTCACCTTGAAGCCGCCCCACTCGCGGGCGAGCGTCTTCGTGAGCCCGATCAGGCCCGCCTTCGCGGAGGAGTAGTTCGCCTGTCCGGCGTTGCCGTAGGCGGCCATCGAGGTGACGTTGACGACCTTGCGGAAGACCTCACGGCCCTCGGCGCGCTCCTGCTTGGCGGGCTCGCGCAGATGGGGAGCGGCGGCCCGCAGGACGCGGAACGGCGCGATCGTGTGCACGTCGAGCATCGCCTGGAAGTCCGCGTCGCCGAGCTTGTGGATGGGTCCGTCGACGGTGTAGCCAGCGTTGTTGACGATGATGTCGAGCCGGCCGAAGGAGTCGATCGCCGTCTGGACGAGGGCCTCGGGCACGCCCTCCTTCGTGATGTCGCCGGAGTGCGCGGCGACGTCCCCGCCCATCTCCTGTGCCGCTGCGCGGGCGGCGTCGGGGTCGATGTCGGACACGACGACCTTCGCGCCGCCGGCCGCGAGCATCTCGACGGCCGTGCGGCCGATGCCGCGGGCCGATCCGGTGACGATCGCCACCCTGTCTTCGAACACGTGAGTCTCCTTCGCTTCGTCGGGGGGAGCGGCGAGGCCGCCGGCGCACGGTAACAGATAAAGCAATCTAGCCGGATTGTTTCGTGGTACGGTCCCGCCATGATCGACCCAGACATCGTTGGCACCGACCTCGGGACGGTGTGCTTCCCGGTAGACCGCAGCAAGCTCGCCGAGCTCGCCCGCTCATTCGGCGACCCCGACCCCGTGTGGCACGACCCGCAGGCCGCCCGCGACGCCGGCTTCGAGGGCGTCCCCGTCCCGCCCACCGCCACGGTGATCGCCGACCACTGGCGGCCGGGAGGGGCGAGCGAGATGATCGACGCGATCGGCGCCGACCTCGCGCGCGTCCTGCACGGCGAGGCCTCGTGGGAGTTCCTCGCGCCGCTGCGCGCCGGGGCCGAGGTCTCGGCGACGCAGCGCGTCGAGGGCGTCACGACCCGCGAGGGGAAGCGCGGCGGCTCCATGACGCTCGTCGCCCTCGTCACCGATTACGTCGACGGCGACGGCGTCACGGTCGTGCGCCGTCGCGACACGCTCATCGAGAAGGGAGCCTGACCATGACCGCCACGACGCCGTCCGCGCCGCCCGTCCCGGTCGCCCCCGTCCGCCTGACGACGGGCGACGAGATGCCACGCGCGTCGTTCGGGCCGGTCACGCGGACCGACATCGTCCGCTATGCGGGAGCCGGGGGAGACCTCAACCCCATCCACCACGACGAGCCGTTCGCGACGTCCGTCGGGCTGCCCGGCGTCTTCGCGATGGGAATGCTCCACGCCGGGGTCCTCGGCAACCGTCTCGCCCGGTGGGTCGGCCCCGACAACCTGCGCTCCTTCGCCGTGCGCTTCACCGGGCAGGTCTGGCCCGGCGACGAGTTGTCGTTCACCGGACGGGTGGCGGACGTCACCGACGGGATCGCCACGCTCGACCTTCTCGTCACCCGCGCCGGTGACGAGCCGGTCCTCACCGCGACGGCGACCGCCGTCATCGCGCCCGGCTGATCGCCCGCGTGGTGCTCGAGGACGTTCCGGCCCATCCGGAACGTCCTCGCACACCCCGGCCGGCGGGGCGGGCGGTCAGCTCTGGAACGCGCCCAGGAGGAGCGGGGCGACCTGCTTCTTGCGGCTCATGACGCCGGGCATGTGGACGACGCCCTCGTCGATGTCCTTGCCGATCGCCCGCTCGAGGCTCACGAGGTCCCCGGCGACGAGCAGTCGGGTCTCGTGGGCGACGATGTCGGTGAGCATGAGGGCCCGCAGCACGCACCCGTTCGCCGCCTGCTCGGCGCGCAGCGCCTCGAGCAGCTCGGGCACCCGGTCGCGGAGCGTGCTGCCGACGACCTCGAGCTGGGAGATGACGACCGAGCCGGCGCCGACCTCGTAGGCCTTCGCGTCGTGACGGATGAGGTCCTCGGTCGGGGCGTCGGCCAGGTCGGAGGCGTTCTCGAACATCTCGCGCCCGAACGTCTCGGCGTCGGTCCCGAGGAGGTCCGCGAGGTACGCGACGGCCGTCCGGTCACGCATCGTCGTCGTCGGCGAGTTGAGGATCACCGTGTCGGAGAGGATGCCGCCGAGCAGCATCGTCGCTGTGGGGAGCGACGGGACCTCGTCGGCGTGGCGGAAGCGCTCGGCGACGAGGGTCGACGTCGAGCCGACCGGGTCGAACGTGGCCCGTACGGGGAGGCGCGTCTCGATCGAGCCGATGTGGTGATGGTCGAGGATCTCGACGATGTGCGCCTGCTCGATCCCGGGCACGCTCTGGGCCATCTCGGCGTGGTCGACGAGCAGGACCTCGCGCGGAGCCGGGCGCACGAGGTCCGAGCGGGTGAGGAGACCCTCGGGGCGGCCACGGCGGTCGACGGCGACGGCCGCCCGGTAGTGCACGTCCTTGATGAGGTCGGCGACGTCCTCGACGAGGTCGTCCCCGCCGACCTGCAGCGGACGTGAGTCCATGAGGACGCTGCACGGGGCGGCGAGCGTCGTCATGCGCCCGCAGACGTAGCTGTCCAGCGGCGAGATGACGACGCTCGACCCCGCGGCCCGCGCGGCCTCGAGGACGCCCGGTCCCGGAGCGCTGCTGTTGGACAGGATGAGGAGGCCGACGCCGACGTCGATCGCCCGTCGCTGCGCGTCCTCCCGGTTGCCGACGACGACGACGTCGCCGGCGCCGATCCCGCTCCCGTCCCACGTCGAGTCCATCGCGTAGACCCAGACCCGGCCGGACACGAGCCGGTCGGCCCCCACGACCGCGTCGCCGCCGACCGCGGAGGCGATCGCGTTCACGCTCG
>JBFIDS010000262.1:0-5438 GCA_041603715.1 Paraconexibacter sp.
CCCGGCTCGGGGCGCGGGCCGACCCTGACCATCCTGCAGTTCCGTCACATGGGCGGAGCGCTGGCACGCGAGACGCCCGGCGCCGGGGCGCGCGCGACGCTGCCCGGCGAGATCTGCATGGTCACGCTCGGCGTGACGCCCGACGAGCAGGCGGCGCGCGACGTGCACGACGCCGTCGCCGACGTCGAGGCGGCGGTGTCCGGGCGGGCCGCCGGCTTCTACCCCAACTTCGTCGAGAACCCGTCCGACGCCAGCGCGTTCTTCGCGCCCGACACGTGGGAGCGACTGCGCGGCGTCAAGGCGCGCTACGACGCCGACGACGTCTTCCGCGGCAACCACCACACCCCTCCGGCGCTCTGACGGCCGGACGGGTACGAGAGGAGCACACCATGCCAGTCACAGCAGCCAACACGGGCGGCGCCACCGCGCTCGACCTCGGCGCGACGCCTGCGATCGAGCTGCGTCCGATGGAACAGCGCGACGCCGAGGACGTCGCGCAGATCCTGTTCGACGCGTTCGCGGCGATCCACGACCACCACCGCTTCGTGCGGGACTTCCCCACGCACGAGAGCGCGGTCGCCCTGACGCGCGACTTCATCGGGCACCCGTCGATCTGGGGCGTCGTGGCGACGAGCGGCGACCGGGTGCTGGGATCGAACTTCCTCGACGAGCGCGGGCCGATCAGGGGCGTCGGGCCGATCACGGTCCATCCCGGCGCGCAAGGACATGGGATCGGGCGCCTGCTGATGCAGGCGGTGCTCGACCGCGGCGCCGGCGCGACCGGGATCCGGCTGCTGCAGGACGCGTTCAACACGCGCTCGGTCGCGCTCTACGCGTCGCTGGGTTTCGAGGTCAGAGAGCCGGTGGTGGTGATGGGCGGCCGGGCGCGGAGCCGCAGTGTCGCCGGGGTCGAGGTACGCCCGCTGCGCGCCGCGGATCTCGACGAGTGCGCCGACCTGCACCGCAGGGTGCACGGGTTCGAGCGTGACAACGAGCTGCGCGACGCGCTCGCGGCACCCCATCTCGAGCCGTTCGTGGCGCTCCGCGGCGGACGCGTCGTCGCGTACCTGACGACAGTCACGTTCTTCCCGGCCGCCCAGGGCGTCGCCGAGAGCGAACGCGACATGAGCGCGCTGATCGCGGGTGCGCTCGACGCGGTCGACGACCCCGCGTCGTTCCTGCTCCCGACCCGCCAGGGCGAGCTGTTCCGATGGGCGCTCGACGCGGGACTGCGGGTCGTCAAGCCCATGACCTACATGACGATCGGCGAGCACCGCGAACCGCGCGGAGCCTGGGTCCCGTCCGTCCTCTACTGAGAGGACCGCGATTCGCCCTCAGGCCCGTGGCCCGGCCTCGCGTCTCGCGACGCCGGCCACGGGCCCGGGCCCGTCGGGGTGTGCCGGCGGCGGTCAGTCCTGGTTGGTCCAGTCGAACTCGTAGCGGATCCAGTTGCTGTCCTGGAAGTCGAGCTGCACCCCTTCGGCGGCGACGTCGAAGCTGCCCTGGCCGCAGTCGCCCTTCTTCCAGATGAAACCCTCGTCGAGAACGATCGAGACGCCGTGAGCCTCCCCGGTGACGGGGTTCTTCAGCGTCGTGCCGCGTGCCTTGCCGACGCCGGGCACGGTGAAGCCGCTCTCCAGGCCGTCGTCGTGGATGTCGACCTCGGCACGGACGACGCCGCCGACCTCGTAGGTGGTGCCGAGGATCGACCAGGGCAACCCGCCGAGCGCGCCCGTGTAGATCTGCGCCAGGCATCCCATCTGCTCGTCGGTGACCGCAGGAGGGACGACGAAGATCGCCTTTCCCCCGCCGTCGTGGATGGCGTTGGGCCAGTCGATGATGGCCAGGGCGTCGACGCCCGAGAGATCGACGTCGCCGCAGCTCCCCTCCTCGATGTGGTTGGCGACCGCTGCCTTGCAGCTGCCGTCCGGCGAGGTCGGGAAGCCGGAGAAGTTGCAGGTGCAGCCCGGCTGGCAGTTGCAGAACTCGTAGCCGATCCCCCTGAGCCGGTAGGTGGTGGCGGTCTCGGTGTCGGCTTGTGCGGCGGACATGGCGGTGACTCCTTCTCAGGTGAGGTGGACGAGCAACGACGGTGAGACGAGCAGGGCGGCCCCGACGCCCGCGAGCGCCAGCGCTCCGGCCACGGCGATCCCGTGGCCGTGTGGCGCGTTCTTCTCCAGGACGATGAGCGCGGCGAGGAGCACCATCCAGAGCAGGTTCATCGTCCCCACGGCGATGAGCACGGCGAACAGGGCCCAACAGCACCCGACGCAGAACGCTCCGTGCGCGGCACCCATGCGCACAGCGCCGCCGGGGCGTCCGATCCGCTTCCCGAAGCGCAGGAAGAATCCCAGCGGCGAGCGGCAGTGGCGCAGACAGACCGACTTCAGCGGCGTGATCTGCCACAGAGCGGCGGCGAGCAGGGTCGCTCCGGCGAGATAGCCCGTCCACGCTCGGCCGGCGGCAAGCGGTTCCTCGAGTGCGCGCCAGGCGATGTAGCCGGGGAGCGCGAGCATCGTCCAGACGGCGAGGTACCCCGATACGAAGAACGGAAGCGGCGCCGCGCGACCATGCGCTGCAGCACGTGCGTAGAGCTGCACCACCGGCAGGATGGCCGGCAGCATCATCGCGGCCATCATCGCCGCCCACGCGACGACGAAGGCGCCCAGCGACATGGTGCTCTCCATCGCCATGCCGCCCATGGCCCCCTGGCTCATGTCCTCGGCCATCCGCGCCGACCACCACCAGCCGATCGCCGCGATCGCGAGGAGCCCGACGGTCAGCGCCTGCGGCGCCCCGAGCACCTGGTCGCGACGCGACGTCGGGAGGCGAAGCGCCGATGATCTCACGGCGGGCTCGACTCCTCGGGGCTGCGCCGACCGTGGCGCAGCAGGCATCTCATCGGAACCTCCTATCACCGGTTCCACGGGCGCGCGGACAGCACACCGCATCGCACGTCAGACCATCCCAGCGTGCGGAGGTCGTGTCAACAGACCGATCGACCCCGGGCCGAACCCGACACGCAGCGGGCCCGGCACCGTGATGTCGGCCGGCCGCCTCGGGACGTGCCTGCTCCCGGTGCCGGTCACGATGCTCACCGGCCGCTGTGGCGGTCGGTTCCTCCCCGGCGACGTCTCGCTCTCAGGCTGTCGCCAGGCGCGACGGCTCGATGTTCTGGTTCCCGCGGAACACGTTTTCGGGATCCCACTCGGCCTTCACCGAGGCGAGGCGCTCGTAGTGCGGGCCGAACGCCGCCCGCACCCGATCGGCGCCCTCGTCACCGATGAAGTTCAGGTAGGTCCCACCGGTGCTCCACGGCGCGAACACCGCGTGGCTCTCCCGAGCCCAAGCGATGTGCTCGGTGTCGTGCTCCGCGCCCTCCCAGACCGCGAAGGGGTGCAGCACCCAAGCAGCGTCCCGGTTGGCCATCGGCGTCGCGCCGCTGCCCCGCGCGACGGCACCGCCCCAGGGCACGAGCAGCGACTGGGCGAAGCTCGCCGGCATCCGCTCCGAGTAGGCGCAGAACGCCTCGATCGCGTCGTCGGGAAGGCTGCCGAGATAATCGGCGGTCCAGAAGTTCCGGTTCCCCGGCGGGTCGTCGATCATGCACTGGAACTCGCAATAGGGCCGCTCGCCGAACAGGTCGACGATCGCCGGCGCAGCACCGATCAGGGGGCGAAGCGCGGCCTCCCCCTCTGCGGCAGGCCCGCACCACAGTCCAGCGATGCCCGCCATCCGACGACCGTGCCACTCGGGCGGCACGAACGGCTCCGGTGGCGCGGTCAGGTAGACGATCGCCAGCCCCGCCTCGTCAGGCGCGTCGGTGTGGAAGTCGCGGAGCGCGCGGGTCACCGTGCGTCCGTCGTCGGGGTCGTAGAGGGCCAGGCCCGCGAACACCGCGGGCCCGAGCGGGTGAAGCGCGAACTCCAACGCGCAGACGACGCCGAAGTTGCCTCCGCCGCCCTTCGACGCCCACAGCAACTCGGGATGCTCTTTCTCGGTCGCCCGCACCAGACGCCCACCGGCGGTCATGATCTCGACGGCCACGAGGCTGTCACAGGCGAGGCCGAGCTTGCGCTCGGTCCAGCCCGAGCCGCCGCCGAGGGTGAGCCCGGCGACCCCCGTCGTCGAGACCCGGCCGCCCGTGGCGGTCAGCGCGTGAGCCTGCGTCGCGCGGTCGAAAACCGCCCAGGTGACGCCGGCCCCGACCCGCGCGACCCGGCGGTCGGGGTCGACGCTCACCGCATCCATCGCCCGCACGTCGATGACGACCCCGCCGTCGTTCGTGGACACCCCGGCCACGGAGTGCCCTCCCGCCCGTACCGCGATCGGCAGCCCCGCGCCCCGAGCGTGGGCGATCGCCGCCGCGACGTCGTCGGGAGACGTGCACCGTGCGATCACAGCGGGACGTTTGTCGATCATCGCGTTGAACAACGCGCGCGCCTCGTCGTAGCCCGCGTCGCCGTCACGCAGCTGCTCGCCGGCGAACCCTTCGATCGGACCCATATCCGTCTCCTCGACTTGACGGGATGCCTCCTCGCGCCAGACACACTACGCCTCTGCACCGGACCGATCAACCGGGGCGCGGTCCCGGCTGACTCGGCCCACCCAGCGCCGCCCGACGGGACGCTTCGGGCCTCGCGCTTCGGCGAACAGCCGCCGATGAGTGTCCTGTCTGTGGCACGCCGGAGACCGAGCCCTGGGCGCGCCGAGGACCGTCGTTTCCCAGCGTGCGAAGCGATGCGGTCTGGTTGCCGTGCCGCTGATATGGGCGGTGGTTTGTCAAGTCGGCAGCGGTGATCGCGCCGTTGCCGACGCGGTCGGGGGATGTGGTTCGGGGCGCGGGCGGCGGCCGAGGGCATGTCCACGAAGACCGCTACCTGCGCGAGACGCTGCGCCCCTCCGTGACACCGACGTCACGGCGGACCCCTTCGACCAACTCCCGCAGCCGACGCGAACCGGGAACGGTTGATGCCCTCCCCGGACGCCCGCGGTGTCCCTCGACCCGACGGTGCGGGTCGCACGCTACCCGGGCGATATCGGGGGTGATGGGCTTGTCGGGATTCGCCGCGCCGCTGACTGCGCGAACGTGTCGATGACCGCCCGGACGCCATCCATGCCCGCGAAGGCAGGAGGCCAGAGCAGCGTGTGCTCGTAGACGCCCTGCCAGCGTTCTGCGTAGCGGGCCCGGACTTCGTCCGGGGTGCCGGCGAGGGTGATCGCATCGACCATCTCGTCGGGGACGGCTCGGACGGCGGCGGCGAAGTCGCCTCCGATCCACTTCTCGCGGATCCGTTGGGCGTGGTCCTCCCATCCGTGGTGGCGGTGGACGACGCGGTAGGTCTTGACGGTGGAGTTGAAGGCGACGGTCGCGCGCGCTGCCTGCCGCGCGGCCTCGCGATCGTCGTTCACGCTGCAGGTGAGGTAGCCGGCGATCG
>JBFIDS010000263.1:0-5438 GCA_041603715.1 Paraconexibacter sp.
ATCACGGCCGACGACGCCGCCCACCTCGATCTCTACTCGTGCTTCCCGTCGGCCGTCCAGGTCGCGGCGACCGAACTCGGCGTCGACCTTTTCGACCCCGAGCGCGCGCCCACCGTCACCGGCGGCCTGACGTTCGCCGGGGGACCCGCCAACGGCTACGTGCTCCACGCGCTCGCGACGCTCGTCGGACGGCTCAGGGACGATCCGGCGGCGTTCGGCATCTCGACCGCTGTGGGCTGGTACCTCACGAAGCACGGCATCGCGGTCCTGGGCGGTCCCGGAACCGTGCCGGCCCGCGGGTTCGCCCATCACGACGTGCAGGCCGAGGTCGATGCGCTCCCGAAGCGTGTCGTCGTCGACGGTGAGCACGCCGACGCTCCGGTCGAGACGCACACGGCCCTCTTCGACCACACGGGGACCGCGACGATCGCGTTCGCGACGGGCATCACGCAGGACGGCCGCCGCGCGATCGGCAAGACGCAGGACCCCGACGTGATCGCCCGCCTCACCGGCGACGCGGACCCGCTCGGGACGCCCGCCCGGTTCGACGGAGCGGGGTCGGTCACGCTGTGAGCGCCCGCGCCCGCGACGGAGCGCAGCGGCGGCCCCCCAGGTCACGTTCGACGGAACTGTCACCGCCAACGTGCCGTCCGCCGACGTCGCGCGCCTCCGCGCCCGTCCCCGGGTCACGTTCGACGGAACTGTCACGGCGAACGTGCCGGCGTTGCCGCGACGCGCCCGGGTGACCATGGCCCGCCAACGCCTGTTCGTCGCGGTCTTCCCCGGGCCCGAGGTCGTCGACGATCTCGTGCGGGTCGTCGAGCCGCTCCGCGTCGAGGCGCCCGAGCTGCGCTGGACTCTCCCCGACCAGTGGCACGTGACCCTGTCGTTCCTGCCCGCGGTGCCGGCGGAGGACGTCGACGGTTTCGTGAGCGCGCTCGAGCGGATCGCGACGGCGACCCCGCCGCTGCGTCTGATGCTCACCGGCGTCGGCGCCTTTCCGCGCGCGGACCGGGCGCGCGTCGTCTGGGCGGGTGTCGGAGGTGACGTCGAGCGACTCCACACGCTCGCGGACGGGTGCCGCACGGCGGCTGCCGATCGGGGACTCGACGTCTCCCGCGGCACGTTCCGCCCCCATCTCACCCTGGCCCGAGCCCGGCGCGCGCCGGTGCGAGCCCGGCTGTCGCTCGCGGCGATGGCCGGCTACGAGGGTCCACCGTGGACGGCCGACACCCTGGTCGTCGTCCGCTCGCACCTCGGCGCCGGCGAGGCCGGACGGCCACGTTACGAGGTCTGCCGGTCGCTGCCGCTGTCCGGCTGATCCGCGTCGTCACGCCACCCGACCGCTCGCCGTCCCGCTTCGCCGGGTGATCGCCGTGGTCCGGTTCACCCGCCCCCCCGGTCACGTGTGCGGGAACTGTCACCGCCGACGTGCCCCGGACGGCCGCCAGTCGCCGCGAGCGATCGCGTCTGCGCGCTCGCGGTCGCCGAGGAACCGGAAGACGTCCTCGGCGAGTTCGGGTTGGTTGCGGAAGTCGGGTTCGGTGACGCGCACCGTTCCGATCCCGGCAGCCGCGAGGCGCCGATCGCGACGACGGTCACGGGTGAATGCGGCCTTCGAGCGGTCGTGCGTCGAGTACCCGTCCAGCTCGACGATGCGCGCCGGGCGGTCCGCCGTCGGCGGGAAGTAGACGTCCATCTCCCGCAGGTCCAGGTCACCGA
The DNA here is from genome assembly GCA_041603715.1 of Paraconexibacter sp. Lineage (GTDB taxonomy): Bacteria > Actinomycetota > Thermoleophilia > Solirubrobacterales > Solirubrobacteraceae > Paraconexibacter. The sequence goes on from JBFIDS010000263.1 coordinate 1,723, forward strand.
TGTCGATCAGGGAGCCGCGCGTGTACGGCGGCAGCTGCCAGTCCTTGGCGAACTCCGCCCAGCGCTTCTCGAGCCAGCCCTTCGGGACCCCTCTGCCCGGGTCCCTCGCGTCGAGGAGGGAGCCGAGAAGCTCGGCGCCGGGACGCTCCTCGACGGCGGTGCGAATCGCGCGGACGGTCCGCGGCGAGAGCTTGCCCTGCTGATCGGCCGCGTCGACGATCGCGCGCAGGAGGACCTCGGGCACCGCGCCCGCGCAATCGGCGATCGTGCGCGCCAGCGTCGTGACGGCGAAGCCGCGACGGTGCACGACCTCTGTGCGCGGATCGAGCCTCGCGCGGTGCAGGACGGCGTAGCGGCGGCGGCGGCGACGGGTGGGCACGGAGACGTGCAGCGGTCCGTCCCACTCGATCAGATTCCAGAATGCGGCGGCCGAGATGTGCGAGATGACGGCTCCGGGTCCGCATCCCTTGACGGCGAGGAAGAGCCGCGCGCGGAGCGTTGCGAACTCGTGGCCGAGCAGGTACACGCCGCGGTGCCGGCGGAACAGCCGTCCCGTCCGGGACGCATGCCAGACCTGCTCGGCGGTGAGCCCACACGCCCTCAACTCGGGGAGCGAGATCGCGCCCTCACACTGAGTCGCTCGGGTTGCGGCGCGTCTCCACGCCCCGCGCCGGTGACGTTTGCCGGAACTGTCCCGTCCTGCGTGTCGCGCCATACGACAACGGTGGCGTCCGCCCATGTCACAGCGCTACTGCCACTCCACGACGGAACGCCGCAGAAATCGTCACGCCCCCCGGCACGATCGGTTGCCGTACGGCTCCGAGGGCACGTTCGCTGGAGCAGTTCCATCAAACGTGACCTGGGGGTTTGCCCGCGCGGGGGGGGGGCGACCGCTCGCGCCGGGGCGACCGCTCGCGCCGGGGCGACCGCCGGCGCCGGGGCGACCGCTCGCGCCGGGGCGACCGCCGCACCCACCGCGGCGCCGCGCGAGCCTCAGTCCTCGAGCAGCTCCCGCACTCCCTCGACGACCGCGGCGGCGTTGATCCCGAGCTTGTCGAGCGCCTCCCCGCCGGGCGCGCTCGCGCCGAAGCGGTCGATCCCGATCGGCAGGTCGGCGAAGCGGTCCCACCCGAAGGTGACACCGGCCTCGATCGAGACGGTCGGGAGGTCGGGCGGGAGCGTGTCGTCCTGGATCTCCGCGTCCTGGGCGTCGAAGAGCTCCCAGCTCGGCATCGAGACGACGCGCACGTGGATGCCGTCCGCAGCGAGCAGGTCGGCGGCCTCGAGCGCGACGTGGACCTCGGACCCGGTGGCGACGACCGCGGCGACCTCGTCGCCCTCCGGCTCACGGAGCACGTACGCGCCGCGCGCCAGGCCGCGCGCCGCGCCCAGCACCTCGCGATCGAGCACCGGCAGGTTCTGGCGCGTGAGGATGATCGCGGCCGGGCCGGAGAGCTCCTCCAGCACGACGCGCCACGCCTCGCTCACCTCGGTCGCGTCGGACGGCCGGATGACCGTGAGGCCCGGAATAGCCCGCAGCGCGGCGAGGTGCTCGACCGGCTGGTGGGTGGGCCCGTCCTCGCCGAGGGCGACGGAGTCGTGCGAGAACACCCACGCGACATCGAGGTGCTGCAGCGCGCTGAGGCGGATGGCGCCGCGCATGTAGTCGGCGAACTGGAGGAACGTCGACCCGTACGGACGCACGATCCCGCCGTGGGCCGCGATGCCATTCACCGCGGCACCCATCGCGTGCTCGCGGATCCCGAAGAACACGTTGCGGCCCGCATGCTCGCGCGTGAACCGCTCGTCGTCCCCGCCGGGGAGGATCGTGTTCGTCGAGGCGGTGAGGTCCGCCGCGCCGCCGAGGAACGTCGGCACGAGCGGCGCGAACGCCTCCATGACGACCTTGCCCGCGCTGCGGGTCGCGATCGAGTCCTTGCCGAACGCCTTCGCGTCACGCGGGAGCACGTCGGCGAGCGACGACATCGGCCTGCCGGTCCAGCCGGCGTCCCACGCCGCGGTCCGGTCCGCGTCGGACGCGCGCCACCCCTGCTCGCGCTCCTTCCACTGCTTGCGCGCCGCCGCGCCCGCCCGCCCGGCCTCGCCGAAGCGCTCGTAGACCCCGTCGGGCACGTGGAACGACAGGTCGGGGTCGAGGCCCATCGCCTCCTTGGTCAGCCGGACTTCGTCGTCGCCGAGCGGCGCGCCGTGCGCGGACTGGGTGCCCTGCTTGTTCGGCGACGGGTACCCGATGACGGTCTTGCAGCGGATGAGCGTCGGGCGCTCCTCCTCGGCGCGACCCGCGTCGATCGCCGCCCGCAGGGCGCCGAGATCCTCGACGTCCTCGACGTGGAGCACGTGCCAGCCGTAGGCCTCGAAGCGCTTCTCGACGTCCTCGCTCCAGCTCAGCGACGTCGGTCCGTCGAGCGAGATGTCGTTGTCGTCGTAGAGGTAGACGAGCCGGCCGAGCCCGAGGTGCCCGGCGAGCGACGCTGCCTCCGAGGCGATCCCCTCCTGCAGGTCCCCGTCCGAGCAGATCGTGTAGACGCGGTGGTCCTGGACCTCGCTGCCGAACCGCTCGCGCAGGAAGCGCTCGGCGATCGCCATGCCGACGCCGTTCGCGAAGCCCTGACCGAGCGGGCCGGTCGTCACCTCGATGCCGGGGGTGAGCGGCTTGGTGTCGCGGATCTCGCGCTCCGGATGACCCGGGGTCCGCGAGCCCCACTGGCGGAACTCGCGCAGATCGTCGAGCGAGAGCTCGTATCCCGAGAGGTGCAGCGCGGCGTAGTGGAGCATCGACCCGTGGCCGGCGCTCAGCACGAAGCGGTCGCGGTCCCTCCAGGTCGGGTCCGCGGGATCGTGGCGCATCACGTCGGCGAAGAGGACGAACGCCACCGGCGCCATCCCCATCGGCAGCCCGGGGTGCCCCGAGTTCGCCTTCTGGATCGCGTCGATGGACAGGGCGCGGACGGTGTCGACGCAGAGCTTCTGGAGGTCCTCGGGCATGGGCGCGTACGGTATCGGTCCATGCCCGAACGCCCCCGCCTCGTGCCGGCCGTCTTCCTGGGTGGCGCGCTCGGCGGTCTCGCGCGGCACGGGCTCGCCGAGGCCTGGGGCGCGGGCGCCGAGGCCGGGGCGTGGCCGTGGGGAACGCTCGTGGCGAACATCGCCGGCGCGTTCCTGCTCGGACTCGTCCTCGTCGGCTTCGCGCAACCGCACCGTCGCCGCCTCCCCGCCGCGCTCGGCCCCGGCCTCTGCGGCGCGCTCACGACGTTCTCCGCCCTGCAGATCGAGGCCGTCCGGCTCGCCGACGACGGGCATCCCCTGACGGCCGCCGTCCTCCTCGTCGTGACGGTCTGCGCCGGCTACGCCGCGTTTCGCGCCGGCGAGACGGTCGCGGCGCGCCGACCCCCGGGCGCCGCTCCGGCCACCGGCCCGGCATGACGACTGCCCTCGTCGTCGGGCTGCTCTCCGGGGTCGGCGCGGTCACGCGCGTCACGCTCACCGACGCCCTCAGCGCGGCGGGCCGGCTCCCGCGACACCGCGCGACGCTGCTCCTCAACCTCGCGGGAGCGTTCGTGCTCGGCCTCCTCACCGGCGCCGACGTCACCGGGGACGCGCTCCTCTACGCGGGCGTCGCGTTCCTCGGGTCCCTCACCACGTTCTCGACGTGGATGGCCGACGAGGCCCGCCTCGTGCGCGCCGGAGACCGGACG
>JBFIDS010000264.1:0-5427 GCA_041603715.1 Paraconexibacter sp.
CCGGCGGCGACGAAGCGCCTCGAGCCGGCGGATCGCGCGCGGCTTCTCGCCGCCGTCCTGCGGCGCTTCTCGCCGCTCGCGCTCCTCGCCGTGGTCGTGCTCGCGGTGACAGGCACGATCGCGTCGATCGAGTACCTCGAGAGCTTCGGCGACCTCACCTCGTCGGGCTTCGGTCGCGCGATCCTCATCAAGGCCGCGTTGCTCACGCTCCTCATCGGGCTCGGGGCGCTCAACCAGCGGCGCACGCTGCCCCGGTTGAAGCGCATCGCCGCCGACGGTGAGGCGCCCGGCGGGACGGGACGCGTGCTGCGCAACACGCTGCGTGCCGAGGTGGGCTTCATCGTCGCGGTGCTCGCGACGACGGGCGCCCTCGTGGGGCTCTCCCCGCCGGCGTCGTCGGCGGTCGGGGGCCCCGTGAACATCGAGCAGCAGCTCGGGCCGTTCGACCTCACCGCCACCGTCGCGCCCGGGACCCCGGGCGTCAACGCGATCCACCTCTACGTGTTCGACCGCAAGGGCGGCGCTCCGTTCGAGGGAACGAAGTCGATCACCGCGCAGGCGACGCTCCCCGAGGCCGACGTCGGGCCGCTCGACATCGCCCTGCGCGAGAGCGGGCCCGGGCACTACACCGCCGACGCCTTCCAGTTCACGCTCGCCGGGGACTGGGAGATCGAGGTCACCCTGCGCGTGAGCGAGTTCGACGAGTACACCACGACGCTCCGCGTCCCCATCGAATCGACGGAGGACCCATGACGATCCGCCTCATCTCCGCCACCGTCCTCGCCGCCCTCCTCCTCGCGGCGCCCGCGGCGGCGCACGTGACCGTCTCGCCCGACACGGTGAAGGCGGGCTCGTTCGAGAAGCTCGAGATCCGCGTGCCGAGCGAGAGCCCGACCGAGGATGTCGTGGAGCTCTCCGTCCAGATGCCCGGGGGCGTCACCGAGGTCGAGGCGCTCGACCTCGAGGGCTGGTCGGCCGAGGTCGACGAGGAGGGCGGCGAGGTCCGCACCGTCACCTGGACCGGCGGGCGGATCGCCCCGAACGGGGTGCTCGAGTTCCCGATCCGCGTGCGCATCCCGCGCGGGGCCGACACCCTTGCGTTCAAGGCCGTCGAGCGCTACGACGGCGGCAAGGTGTCGCGATGGATCGGCGCGCCCGACAGCGAGAACCCCGCCCCGGTGCTCACGGTGAGCGGCTCGGTCGCACCCCAGGAGTCCGAGGAGGAGGAGCCCGAGCCGGCTCCCGCCGAGACGACCACGGCTCCCGCCCTCGAGGAGCCGACGGGCGGCGTCCGTGCGCCGACCGAGACGCCGTCGGCGGACGTCGCTCCCGTGCAGTCCGACGACGATGACGACGACGGCGGCGGCCTCGCGATCGTCGCGATCGTGCTCGCCGTCCTCGCGCTGGCCGGAGGGGCCGCGGCCGCGGTGAAGTCACGGCGCGGAAGCCCATGAGGGATCGTCTCCAGATCGCGACGCTCGTCGTCGCCGTCCTCGGGCTCGGCGTCGCCGGGTACCTCACCTACGCGCACTACGCGGGGATCGATCCGGCGTGCGGGATCGCCCACGGCTGCGCGACCGTGCAGGCCTCCGAGTGGGCGAAGCTCGCGGGGGTGCCCGTGGCGCTCGTCGGGCTCTTCGGGTACGCCGGGATCTTCCTCGCGCTCGCGCTCCCGGGGGAGACGGCGCGCCTCGCGGCGACCGGGCTCGCGTACGTGGGCTTCGGGTTCTCCGTCTACCTCACCTACGTCGAGATCGAGAAGATCGACGCGATCTGCCAGTGGTGCGTCGTGAGCGCGGTGTGCATGACCGGCCTCGCCATCCTCACGACGATCCGCTTCCTGCGCGCGCCGGGCCACACGACGGCGTGACGCGTCCCCGGCGTCGGAGGGCCTGACGCGCCGGACGTGTGTTCTCTCGTGCCCGCATGCCGGGCACGAGAGAGCACACACAGCCGTCGCGCGGTGTTACCCTACGTAGGGTGAAGAAGACGAGCCTCTACCTCGACCCGGACCTCGACGCGCTCCTCGCGCGTCGCGCCGACGAGGAGGGGATCTCGAAGGCCGAGTTCATCCGCCGGACGCTCCAGGCCGCCATGACGCGCCCGACCCGCCCGAAGTTCGTCGGCATCGGCGTCATCGGCACGCCGAGCCCCGTCGACTACGCGATCTCCGAGAACGTCGACCGCTACCTCACCGAGACGGGCTTCGGCGAGGAGTGACGGTCGTCCTCGACACCGGTGTGGTCGTGGCGCTCCTCTCGTCCGCCGACCCGCGTCACACGCAGGCCTCGGCGTGGCTCGCCGGTCTCGACGAGGACCTCGTCACCTCCCCGCTCGCGCTCGCCGAGATGGACCACTTCGCCGCCAAGCGCGGCAGCGCCGAGGGGGCCGAGGCGCTCCTCGCCAACATCGAGTCGGGCGCGTTCGGCGTGCGCTGGTGGGCGGATGCGCTGCGCGAGACGATCGACATCGCCCGCCGACACCCGTTCGCCGGTCTCGCCGATGCGTCCCTGGTCGCCCTCGCGGGCATCGTCCGCACGAACCGGATCGCGACCTTCGACCAGCACTTCCGCTCCATCGCGCCCGTCCGCGGTGCCCATTTCGTCCTCCTGCCGGATGACGCCTGACCCCACAAAGGATCGACACGACATGTCCGAGAACCCGAACTCCTTCGACTCCCGCGCGACGCTCAGCGTCGGAGGGCGCGAGCACACGATCTACCGCCTCGACGCCCTCCAGGCGAAGTACGACGTCGCGCGCCTGCCCTTCAGCCTGAAGGTGCTCCTCGAGAACCTCCTGCGCACCGAGGGCAACGGCGCCGTCACCGACGCGCAGATCCGAGCGCTCGCCTCGTGGGACGCGAAGGCCGAGCCGAGCGACGAGATCGCCTTCACCCCCGCCCGCGTCGTCCTCCAGGACTTCACCGGCGTGCCGGCCGTCGTCGACCTCGCCGCGATGCGCGACGCGATGGCCGACCTCGGCGGCGACCCCGCGAAGATCGAGCCGCTCGTCCCGGCCGAGCTCGTCATCGATCACTCCGTCCAGGTCGACGCGTTCGGGTCCAAGGACGCGTTCCGCATCAACGCCGAGCGCGAGTTTGAGCGCAACGAGGAGCGCTACCAGTTCCTCAAGTGGGGCCAGCAGGCCTTCGAGGCCTTCAAGGTCGTCCCGCCGGACACGGGGATCGTCCATCAGGTCAACCTCGAGTACCTCGCGCGGGGCGTCTTCGTCGACGACAAGACCAGCACGGCGTACCCCGACACCGTCGTCGGCACCGACTCCCACACGACGATGATCAACGGGCTCGGGGTCCTCGGCTGGGGCGTCGGCGGCATCGAGGCCGAGGCGGCGATGCTCGGCCAGGCGATCCCGATGCTCATCCCGCAGGTCGTCGGCTTCAAGCTCCGCGGCGCGCTCCCCGAGGGTGCGACGGCGACCGACCTCGTCCTCACGATCACCGAGATGCTCCGCGAGAAGGGCGTCGTCGGGAAGTTCGTCGAGTTCTACGGCGCGGGCGTCACCGCGCTCCCCCTCGCCGACCGCGCGACGATCGGCAACATGAGCCCCGAGTTCGGCTCCACCTGCGCGATCTTCCCCATCGACGCCGAGACGATCCGCTACCTGCGCTTCTCCGGCCGCCCGGCCGAGCAGTGCGAGCTCGTCGAGGCCTACGCCCGCGAGCAGGGCCTGTGGCACGACGAGGACTCCGAGGAGCCGACGTTCAGCGACACCCTCGAGCTCGACCTCTCGACGGTGGTCCCCTCCATCGCCGGCCCGAAGCGCCCGCAGGACCGCGTCGCGCTCACCGACGCCGCGAGCGCGTTCGACGACGCGATCAAGAACTACATGCCCGACGGCGTCGAGAACATGACCGACGAGGGCTCCGCCGACTCGTTCCCGGCGAGCGATCCTCCGGCGTCGCAGACGCCCGGCGCCGAGCCGTCCTCCGTCGAGCCCGACCGCTCCTCCTCGCCCGTCCCGACGGCGGCACGCACCCGTCGCAGCGCGCCGGTCACCCTCGCGGACGGCCGCTCGTGCGAGCTGCGCGACGGCGCGATCGTCATCGCCGCGATCACGTCGTGCACGAACACGTCGAACCCGTCGGTGATGCTCGCCGCCGGCCTCCTCGCGCGCAACGCGGTCCAGAAGGGCCTCACGGTCCCGGCCTGGGTGAAGACGTCGCTCGCCCCGGGCTCGATGGTCGTCACGGAGTACCTGGAGCGTGCGGGGCTCATCGACGACCTCGAGGCGCTCGGCTTCCACAACGTCGGCTACGGCTGCACGACCTGCATCGGCAACTCCGGGCCGCTGCCCCCCGAGATCAGCAAGGCGATCGACGAGAACGACCTCGTCGCCGTGAGCGTCCTGTCGGGCAACCGCAACTTCGAGGGGCGCATCAACCCCGACGTGAAGATGAACTACCTCGCCTCGCCGCCGCTCGTCGTCGCCTACGCGATCGCGGGTTCGATGGACGTCGATCTCCTCACCGATCCGCTCGGGCAGGACGCCGACGGCAACGACGTCTTCATGCGCGACATCTGGCCCTCGACGGCGGAGATCGCGCGCACGGTCGAGGAGGCCGTCCAGTCGGACATGTTCCACAAGAGCTACGGGCAGGTCTTCGACGGCGGCCCCGAGTGGAACGCCCTGGACGTCCCGACCGGTGACCGCTTCGCGTGGGACGATGCATCGACCTACGTGCGCAAGGCCCCGTACTTCGAGGGCATGTCGCCGACGCCCGACCCCGTGACGGACATCGAGGGCGCACGCGTGCTCGCGAAGCTCGGGGACAGCGTGACGACCGATCACATCTCGCCCGCCGGCGCGATCAAGAAGGACGGGCCCGCCGGGCGCTACCTCGTCGAGCACGACGTCTCGCCGAAGGACTTCAACTCCTTCGGCTCCCGGCGCGGCAACCACGAGGTGATGATCCGAGGCACGTTCGCGAACATCCGCCTGCGCAACCAGCTCGCAGAGGGCACCGAGGGCGGGGTCACCCGGTACCTCGGCCCGGGCGGCGACCCGACCGAGGTCGTCGCGATCGCCGACGCCGCGCTGCAGTACGCCGAGCACGACATCCCGCTCGTCGTCCTCGGCGGCAAGGAGTACGGCTCCGGGTCCTCGCGCGACTGGGCGGCGAAGGGCACGAACCTGCTCGGCGTCCGTGCGGTGATCGCGGAGAGCTTCGAGCGCATCCACCGCTCGAACCTCGTCGGCATGGGCGTCCTGCCGCTGCAGTTCCCGCAGGGGGAGACCGCCGACTCGCTCGGGCTGACCGGGGAGGAGACGTTCTCCATCACCGGGTTCGCCGACGAGCTCAACGCGGGCGGCCTGCCGAAGACGGTGAAGGTCGTCGCCGGTGACGTGTCCTTCGACGCGCGCGTGCGGATCGACACGCCGAAGGAGGCGGACTACTTCCGCCACGGC
>JBFIDS010000265.1:0-5412 GCA_041603715.1 Paraconexibacter sp.
GTCCGTGCGCGACCGTCGGGCCCCGTGAACTCCTGGGAGAGCGCCCAGAGCGCGGGCTCGTCGCGGCGGAGCGCGCCCTCGTCGGTCCAGGCCGCGAGCAGACGGGCCGCGTGCGCGTAGGGGTCGCCGCCGGCCGGGTCCTCGGGGAGGTCGACGTGGACGGCGTTGTAGGGGGAGCGCCCGGCGAGCTCCTTGCGCTGGGCGGGGTCGATCACGTCGTAGGGCGGCGCGACGAGCCGGTCGAGGGGACCGGCGACGGCCGGGTCGCCGACGAGCGCGGTGAACGGCTGCACGAGGGCCATGGTTCGACACTACCCGCGGCGCGTGCAGTTGGACCGCGGGCTGGGCGTGTCAGCGACGCGCGCGCAGCCCGAAGACCGTGACGTAGGTCGCCCCGCGCGCCGTGCGGCCGGCGGGCTGCGGCACGCCCGTGGCGACGCCGATGCCGATGTCACGGAACTTGCGGTCGAGGATGTTGCGCCTGTGGCCCGGAGAACGCATCCACGACCGGACGATCTCGCTCGGGGTGGCCCGCGCCCCGGCGCCCCAGGCGAGGTTCTCGCCGAGGGACCAGCGGCGGACCGAGCGGCTCTTGAGGTACGAGGACCGTCCGACGCGCGCGCGCAGCGTGCTCCCCGACGGGGACACGTGGGCGAAGAACCCCTCGGTGACCATGATGCCGCCGTAGCGCCGCGCGGTGCTCGTGAGGCTCCGGTGGGTCTTGAGCGCCTTGCGACCGCGCTTGCGCCGCTCGCGGTTGAGCAGGCAGAGCGTCGCGTGACGGATCCGCGCCGAGTTCTTCTTCGTCGGGCGCATGTTGCGGTCCCGGCACGCGGTCGGCTTCGCCTTCGTCTTCTTCTTCGCCTTCTTCTTCGGCTTCTCCGCGGGCACGGGATCGGCTTCGGGAGCCGCCGACTCGCCGGGCGAGGACGGGCACGTTCCGATCGCCGGGAGGATCCCGGTGTCGATGCAGACCCCGGCCCGCGGGGCGGCGGCCGAGGCCAACCCGGGGATCGCGGCGAGCGATCCGGCCACGAGCAGGAGCAGTGCGAGGACGCGAGAGCGGGTCACGAGGAGTTGAATCGACGTCCGGCTCGGATGGATTCGATCGAGGCCGCGAACTGGACGGATGTTGTCCGCGCTGGTGACGTCCGGAACGTCGACATGGCGCTCGGGCCCCCGCAGTGGCACCATGCCCGGGCATCGGGGCGTAGCGCAGCCTGGTAGCGCGCCGCGTTTGGGACGCGGAGGTCGCCGGTTCGAGTCCGGCCGCCCCGACTGCACGCGTCCGCGCGTGTCGGGCCCCCGTAGCTCAGCTGGATAGAGCAGCCGACTTCTAATCGGCAGGTCGTTGGTTCGAGTCCAACCGGGGGTGCTCGGACGTCCCCGCCCGATCGACAGTCTTCGCACCCGTCGAGAGCTTCCCCGTCCGGCCGAGACCCCGAGGAGGACCCGACGTCGGCTCCGGGCGCCGACGAATCAACGCTCGCGTTCGTCACGGACGCCGTTCCGAGGTAATCTCGCATACACTTTCGCGAAGTCCACCCGCAAACGTGGCTTCGCACCGTGAAGACGGGACGACAGGTGCCGAGTCGTGTGCAACCCATTCATGGGCGTATGACTCAAGTGCGCCCTTCGTGGGGTCGATGGAGAGGGGAACACGTTGACCCGCTACGGCATGCAGTCGGACGACCGCCGCCGAGGTTCCCGCCCAGTGACCCCTCCCGCACACTCGGACACGCTCGCGACGGCCGTCGAGGCCGAGCGGGCGTTCCGGCGTGCCTGGGCGGAGGCCGAACGACTGCGCAAGGAGCGCAACCGGGCCGTTCGCGCTGCGCTTGAGCACCACACCCACTCGGAGGTCGCGCAGGCGACGGGCTTGACGCGCGGGCGGATCGGTCAGATCAGCCTCGCCTCTGACGCCTGATCCAGTCGCCGCGGAGAGGCCCCGCGCTCACGGGACCGCCTTCGTCGTCTGCGCCCCTCGAAGACGCCGCGGGAGGTAGCCGGTGAACTGGATCGAGAGGTGTCCGCCGGACGCTGCCGGGCCTTGAAGTTGTCGATCGAGCCTCCAGCGGCCCGCGGAGATCCGTGCCGCGAAGGAGAGCGATGCGGGTTGTCCGTCGGCGCCGACGTAGTCGTAGCGGATGCGCACGACTCCACGTGCTCGTCGGCTGATCGTGCCAGCCACTCGGAGGCGCCCGTCGATGAGGCTGGCGGTGGTGAGGCGTAGGTTGGCGCGCCCGGACGCGGCTCGCAGCCTCGCTTGGTCCGGGCGCACCTGGGCGTCGCCCGCGTAGGAGATCTGCACGATTCCGGTACGGGCGCGTCTCATGCGTGCGGGGAGCGGGGCGTCGATCCGGACGGGGCGTGCGCTGCCGATCGACTTCGTGAGCGTGTGGGTGCGTCCGCCCGTGGTGACCCGGAGGCCGATCTCGCCGCGGGCGCGGCTCGTGAGGTCGATGAGCGCGTCGAGCCGACCGTCGCGCAGGCCGAGTCGGCGCACGCGGAGTTTCGCCGGGTGACGGGCGTCCGGCGCGGATGCGGTGCTGGCGGCGCCGACCGCGGCCTGGGCGTCAAGCAGGCCCGCCCCGTAGACGAAGTCGGGACCGGGAAGGCCGAGGTCCGTGGCCGTTGTGAGCAGGCGGGTGATCGTCGCTTCGGCGTCGAGGCCGCGGGCGACGAGCAGGGCCGCGGCGGCCGCGACGTGGGGAGCGGCCTGTGATGTCCCCGACATCAACCCGTACTTGCCGTTGATCGTGGTGGACATGATGCGGTCCCCCGGGGCGACGATGTCGACTCGAGCGCCGTAATTGCTGAAGTGCGCGCGTCTGCGGTCCTCGTCGACCGCGCCGACGCAGAGCATGCGGCGCTGCACGATCGGCTGCGCGCAGAGCGGCAGGCTGTCGTTGCCGGCGGAGGCGACGACGACGACGCCCGCGGCGACTGCCCTCTCGATGGTCTTCACGAGATCGGAGTCAGGGAGGAAGAGCGAGGGAGCATCGGGGCCTGCGTTCAGCGAGAGGTTGATGACACGGGCCCCTCTGGCGACGGCCGCGTCGATGCCGCGGGCAAGGACGTCCGTTGAGCCGCGGTTCTGAGCATCGAGCACCCTGATCGGCAGGATCCGGGCATCGGGCGCGGCGCCCTGGATGCCGACGCCGTTGCCGGCGTGCGCCGCGATGATCCCGGCAATGTGCGTCCCGTGCCCGGTCATGTCGGCGGGGACGCGGGTTCCCGCGATGAGGTCGAGGCCATCGACGGTCCTCGCCCGCAGGTCCTCGTGCTGCAGGTCGATGCCACTGTCGAGCACGGCGACGGTGACGCCGGCCCCGGTGCTCACCGGGTGAGCGGCGTCAGCCCGGATGGCGTCCAGGCCCCACTGGTGGGGGCGGAGGGGATCGCCCGCATGCGCAGACGCGGCCCCGAGCAAGTGATGACCAGGGCCAGCTGGTGCACCCGCACTCGGGCGGAGAGAAGAAGCGGGGGGCGGCGGTCACGCTGGCCGCCGTCGGTCCAGGATCGCACGGAGAGCTCCTGACGACATCGTTGCCTACCCCTATAAGCAAGCTACCCGATCGGGTGCTTGCCTGCAATGTCGTTGCAAGTGGGTCGCCGGCGAGACTCGAGATCGCCGACAACGCCGCGATGGAGAGCTTCTTCGCGCTGCTGCAGAACAACGTCCTGCACCGCCGCCGCTGGGCGAGCCGCGAGGAGCTGCGCCTGGCGATCGTGACCTGGATCGAACGGACCGACCACCGCCGACGCCGACAAGCCGCGCTCGGCCGGTTGACCCCGATCGAGGACGAGACCGTCATGTCCACCACCAGCCTCCAAGCCGCCGCACCCGACGCACCGCCGCAACTGATCGCTCGTGCTGCTTAGGGCACTATGCTAGGATGGGGAAGCGTCGGGTCTCAGTGTTTCCCAATACCCCTGTCACGCTGGGCTCGACGTCCCCTCGCTGGATCGAGGCGTGACCGCCGGACGCCGCTGGGCCGTGGAGTGACTGAATTGAGCTTCCGGCGGCCCGCGGCGACCGGTGCGGTGAGAGAGTCGGTGATGCTCGCGGCACGTTGGACGCAACTGGGCCAGCAAACGTGACCTGGGGCGCCGCGGGGCCCCTCGGGCGGCCCCTCAGCGTGCCATGAGGGCGTCCATCCCGACGGCGGCGGCGAGCATGAGGCGGCGGTCGAGGACGCGTGACTCGTCGGGGGTGAGGTCGATGTCGTAGATGTCACGCCACTTGAAGCGCCGCCGTCGGACGATCCCGAGGGGCTGCTCCCCGTGGAAGATCTCGAAGTCGAACGGGATGGGGAGCCACTCGGCGAGGTCCCCGACGAACGGGATGAGCCCGACGGTCCGGCGGAAGATCGCGACGGGGAGGCTGCGCTCCCGAGCGGTGGCGACCTCCTCGCCATCGGCGCCGTACAGCGTGAACGTCGAGCGCACGAGGGACTTTCCGAAGACCTTCTGGATCTGCCCGATCGTCGACCCATCCGCGGCGGTGACGTCGTAGCGCGCCTTGGGGTCGAAGCGCTGGCGCGCGAGGATCCGCATGAGCTCCGACGACTTCGTGTCGTCGGTGAAGAAGCGGATGTCCTCCTTGAACTTGAAGCGGGCCTGCTCGACGAAGCAGAACGTCTCGCCGTCGTCGCCGTCCTCGCCGAGGATGGAGAACATGTACTGGTTGATGACGAGCTTCACCCGCTGACGCAGGACGAAGCGGTCGTGCTCGTTGGGCTGGATCACGCCGCGCACGATGGCACGCCCGCGCCCGCCGCGTGTCCGCAGCCGCTCAGGAGATGACGCGCGCGAGCATGAACAGCAGCGCGATGAAGCTCACTGCGGCGATCGAGCCGAGGATCCGCATGGCCCACACGTCGAGCTCGGTGACGGAGACCTTCTCGACCTTCGGACGCAGCAGGCTCTCGGCGCTCGCACGGACGGCGGGGATACGACGGACGCCGATCGGCGCCTGCTCACCACCCTCCTCGCCCAGCGCAGCCGTCTCCGCGGAGTTCCCGTCCCCGTCCGCTGCCGGTTCGTCATCGGCCTCGTCGTGGCGGGCGGCGGCGGGCTCGTCGCGGGCCGGGCCTGCGGGGCGGTCGGCCCCGTCGAGGGCCGGGATCGCGGGAAGGTCGGCGGCCCGGGCCCGGATGCCGGAGAGCGTGGTGGGAGCCGGACGCCGGACGCCGCGGGCCGAGGGCGCGTGTCGCGGCTCGGTCTCGTGCAGGCGCGTCTGCAGCTCGACGACCCGGCGGTCGAGCGCGTCACGGGCAGCGAGGACCTCGTCGCGGTGCCCGCGGATCCGGGCGCGCTCCGCGTCGGCGTCCGTCGCCTCGGCCCGTGCCGCGACCGCGTCGGAACGGGCGGCGTCACGCTCGGCCTCCGCCCGGGTGCGGGCCCGCA
>JBFIDS010000266.1:0-5400 GCA_041603715.1 Paraconexibacter sp.
GGTCCCGGTCCCCGGTCGTCGTCACCTCGACGAGCTCCGCGCCGTCGAGGGCGGCCGCGACGTCGCCGGCCTGCGCGAGCGCGAGCGCGCTCGCACGCGTGCCGACCCTCACGGCTGCGCGCCGCCGCGGCGCGACTCGAGCGAGCGCACCTCGGCGAGGGCGTCGCCACGCCCGGAGGGCTCCTCGGCGCCGCCGTGCGAGCCCGACTCGAGGCCGAACAGCTCGCGCACGATCTCGAGGCGCCCGTGACCCGGGCGGTCGGCGTCCGCGTCGGCGAGCGCCTTGATGCGGACCGTCGGCTCGTGCAGGACACGCTGGACGACCGCCTTGGCGATCGCCTCGACCCGCTCGAGGTCGCGCGGCGACGCGCTCTCCCAGCGGGCGGCGTTCTCGCTCAGCACGCCCTCGACGATCGCGGCGCCCTGCTGGCGCAACGCGGTCACCGTGGGCAGCACGTCGAGCTGTCCCAGCCACGACGCGAACCGGCGGATCTCCTCCTCGACGATCGTGTTCGCCTCGTCACGGGCCTCGTCGCGGACGCCGAGGTTGCCGGCGACGATCCGCTGGAGATCGTCGATGTCGTAGAGGCTCACCCCGCGCACGTCGCCGCAGGCGGGCTCGATATCGCGCGGGACCGCGAGGTCGATGAGCACGAGCGGCCGGCCCTCACGGCGCGCGACGACGAGGCCGAGCTCGTCGACGCCGATGATCGAGTGCGGCGAGGACGTCGCGGACACGACGACGTCGGCGGTCTCGAGGTGCGCCGGGAGATCCTCGAGGGGGACGACGGTTCCCCCCACGCGCTCGGCGAGCGAGTGGGCGCGGGCGGCACGGCGGTTGGCGACGAAGATCGCGTCCACCCCGCGGTCGGCGAACGCGCGCGCGACGCCCTCGCTCGTCTCGCCGGCGCCGATGATGACGACGCGCGCGCCGTCGAGGCCGCCGACGGCGTCCCGCGCGAGCTCGACCGCCACGGAGGACACGCTCGTCCGGGAGGCCCCGAGCGACGTCTCGGTCCGCACGCGCTTGCCGGTCTGGAGCGCCGCCGTGAACACGCGGTTGGTGAGCGGGCCGGTCGTCCCGGCGGCGAGCGCCGCCTCGTAGGCGCGCTTCACCTGGCCCTGGACCTCCGCCTCGCCGACGATCATCGACTCGAGGCCGCTCGTGACCCGGAAGAGATGGCGCGCCGCGTCGCAGTTGCGCGGCGCGTAGACGGGCCCGGAGAGCTCCGTCGGGCGGATCGCCGCACGCCGCGCGACCTTCGTGAGCAGCTCGGCCTCGGCGGTCACCGGGTCGGCGACGACGAGGTAGAACTCGGTGCGGTTGCAGGTGTTGATCGCGACCGCCTCGCGGACGTCGCTCGAGCCGACGAGGTCCTGCACGAAGCGGTCGGACTCCAGGCCCGTGAGGGACAGCCGCTCGCGGAGCGCGACCGGCGCCGTCTTGTGGGAGATGCCGAACGCGAGCAGCTCGCTCATGGGCTCGAGGTCCCTTCGGCGGCGGGCTCGGGGACCTTCGGCTCGCCGTCGGCGAGCTCGGAGAGCTCGGACAGCTCCCGCTCGAGGTTGCGCAAGCGGTAGGCCGTGATGGAGAGGTAGATGAGCAGGAGGGCCACGAAGACGAGGTAGGCCGCGGCGACGTAGCCGGCGTTGTCGGGAAGCGTCTCGTTCATGTCATCGCCCGTCCGGGCCCTCGATGTAGCGCGGGGCCGCCGAGCGGCCTCCGCCGATGGTGACGTCGTCGCCGCCGAGCTTGCGCTTCAGCGCGCGGACCTGGAAGCGCGTGTGCTTGTTCGTCATCTCCAGCTTCCAGAACGTGGCGAACAGGAGGCCCATCGCGATGATCGCACCGAAGAACGCGACGTTCATCTCGGGGGTCAGCCCGCTCCCCGAGGTCGTGAGCACGCGCGGGTGGATGTAGGCGTCGGCGAGGCGGACCGCGATGAAGTTCACGGGGACGAACGCGCCGGCGGTGAGCGCGAAGACCGACGCGTACCGCGCCTGGCGCTCCGGGTCCTCGATCGAGAACCGCAGCGGCTGGTAGGTGCAGTAGAGGAGGAACACGATGAGGAAGCTCACGAGCGTCGCCTCGCGCCACTCCCACCACACGCCCCAGGAGGCCTTCGCCCAGATCATCCCGGTGATGAGCGCACCGGTCCCGAACACGAGCGACATGTGGATCGCCGTGTAGCTCTTGAGGTCGTAGCGCGGATCGCGCGTGCGGAGGTGCTTCATCGCCATGATCGCGCCGAACACGAAGCCGCAGAGCGTCACGATCGCGAGCGGGACGTGGACGTAGATGATCTTCTGGGAGAAGCCCTGATCGGCGTCCATCGGCGCGTAGAACGCCGCGAGGCCGAACGCGCCGACGAGAGCGACGACGGTGACGAGGGAGAGGGGTCCGAGCCGGGTTCCGTACATGGGATGCGGGGCTCACCCGCCGCCGACCGGGTGGGTCAGTCGTCGAGCAGGAAGTCGAAGACGGCGTAGGCGAGCAGCCCGAAGACAAGATCATAGAGCGCGAGGATCGCGAGCCACCGCCCTGCGAGGTCTCCTGCGCCACCGTCCACGAGGATGGGCGCGAGACCGCGCGCCAGCCCGATGATCACGGGGACGAGCAGCGGGAGCGCGATGAGGGGGACGAGGAGGTCCCGGGCGCGGGTCTGGATGCCGAGCGCGCCGACGAGCGTGCCGATCACCGCGATGCCGATGTCGGCGAGCAGGAGGAGGAGCGCGATCTGCCCGACCATCTCCAGCGTGAGCCCCGGCCCGAGGAGGAACAGCGCGAAGGCCGGGACCATCACGATCTCGAGCGCGACGAGGAAGACGAGGAAGGACACCGCCTTGGCGACGAAGAGGGCGGTGCGGTCGACCGGCGCGAGGAGCACGGCGTCGAACCCGCCCTCGTCCTTGTCGGCGACGAACAGGCGGTTGGCGCCGAGCATCGCCGCGAACAGGAGCGTGACGCTGAGGACCCCGGCCGCGATCTCGCCGTCGACGCTGCGTCGCTGCAGTCCGAAGTGGAACACGACGAAGGTGATGACGCTGAAGAGCGCCATGGCGGGCACGAGCTGCGGGACCTTGCGCTCCAGCAGGAGCTCCTTGCGCAGGAGGGCGAGGATCGCCGTCCCCGTCGGGGTCGTGCGGGGCGCCGGGGGGCTCATGCGGCGTAGAGCTCCCCGATCTCGGCGGCGGTGACCTCGGCGGAGGGCCGCAGGAGCGCCGCGCGCCCCGCCTTGAGACCGAGCGCGACGTCGCCCTCGAGGAGGCCGCCGGCGGGGTCGTGGCTCGTCACGATCCGCGTGCGGCCGCTCGATCGCCCGACGAGCGGCTCGACGAGCGCGATCGCGGCGGGGTCGAGGTTCGCCCAGGGCTCGTCGAGGAGGAGGACCTCCGGGTCGTGGAGGACGGCGCGGCACACGGCGACGCGCTGGAGCATCCCGCGGCTGAAGGTGTGGACGGGATCGTCGGCGCGCCTCAGCAGGCCGACCGCGTCGAGGAGGACGTCGATCCGCTCCTGCTCGACGGAGTGCAGGCGCGCGTGGAAGCGGAGGTTGTCGCGCGCGCTGAGATCGCCGTAGAGGAGCGGGTCGTGCGTGAGGAGCCCGATCCGGCCGCGTACGGCCCACGCACGGTCGGGAAGCGCCTCGCCGAGGATCTCGACGTGCCCGCGGTGCGGCCGCAGGAGGGTCGCGAGCACGCGCAGGAGCGTCGACTTGCCCGCCCCGTTGGGACCGAAGACGACGAGGGTCTGGCCGGGGTCGACCGCGACGTCGAGGCGGTCGAGCACCACGCGCTCGCCGAAGCGACGCACGAGCGCCTCGGTGCGGATCGCGGGGACGACGGGCGATCCGCCGGGGCGCGCGCCCGGCGTCCCGTCACCCATGCCCGTGACCGGGAGGGCGTCCGCCGGAGCGGCGCGCCGTCTCGGTCGCGTGCCCGAGGATGGGCGCGAGGACGGGGACGAGCTGTTCGATCGCCTTGGGGCTGCCGGGCAGGTTGACGACGAGCGTGCGCCCGACGAGGCCCGCGACGCCCCGGGAGAGCATCGCCATCGGCGTGTGGGCCATCGAGGCCGCGCGCAGCGCCTCGGCGATCCCCGGAACCTCGCGGTCGATCGCGTCGAGGGTCGCCTCGGGGGTGACGTCGTCGGGCGTGAGCCCGGTCCCACCGGTCGTGAGGACGAGGGCGTAGTCCTCATCGCCGTAGTGGCGCAGCCGGTCCTCGAGCAGCGCGCGGTCGTCCGGGACGACCTCCATCGCGTCGACCTCCGCACCCGCCGCCTCGGCGAGCCGGGCGAGCAGGGGCCCCCCGGTGTCCTCGCTCTCACGGCGCGCGACGGAGGTCGAGATCGTGATGACGGCGGTCCGCATGGGTCTCGCGGACGATATCCGGGCGTCGTCCGCGGTGAATGTGGATTCACGGGGCCCTGGGACCCGCGGATCCACATCGACCTCCGGATCGCGAGGCCGTGAGGTCAGGGCTCGCGGCGCCAGGAGCCGCTGCGGCCCCCGTCCTTCTCCAAGAGCACGATCTCGGAGATCTCGACCGCCTTGTCGAGGCCCTTGACCATGTCGTAGACCGTGAGCGCGGCGACGGAGACCGCCGTCATCGCTTCCATCTCGACCCCGGTCCGCGCGGCGACGCGGGCCTCGGCGGTGAGCGTGACCGTGCCGGCCGCGGCGTCGATCGTGCCCTCCACCTCGATGACGTCGAGACCGATCGGGTGGCAGAGCGGGATGAGATCGCCGGTGCGCTTGGCCGCCTGGATCCCGGCGATCCGGGCGACGCCGAGGACGTCCCCCTTCGGCGCGTCGCCCGCCGCCACGCGGGCGGCGGTCCCCGGGGTCATGCGGACGAGGGCGCGAGCGAGCGCGCGACGCGCGCTCACCGGCTTCGCGCCGACGTCCACCATGCGGGCGGTGCCGTCGGCGTCGAGGTGGGTGAGGTCGCTCACGGCACGGCCGGATCAGGCGGTCGCCGGAGCGTGGGTGCGCTGCGCGGCCGCGATGATCTCGCGGACCGCGTCCTCGCGACCCTCGCGCAGCAGCGCGATCGGATCGGGATCGCCGTTCACGATCGACTCGAAGAACTCCTTGCGGTCCTGGTAGGTCGGGAGCGTGCCCTTCGCCCAGCCGCGGACGTCGTTGAGCATGACCGCGAGGCGTGCGTACTCCTCACCGAACAGCTCGCTGATCTCGCGCTTCATCCGCTTGGCGAGCGCCGGCGAGGCACCGGCGGTCGAGATCGCGAGCGTCACCGGCGAGCGATCGACGATCGCCGGGACGATGAAGCTGGAAAGCTCGGGGTCGTCAACCACATTGACCGGGATGCCGAGCGCGCGCGCCGTCTGGGACACGGCCGCGTTGACGGCGCGGTCATCGGTGGCCGCGACAACGA
>JBFIDS010000267.1:0-5392 GCA_041603715.1 Paraconexibacter sp.
CGCGTGCCGGGCGACCCGCCGACCGTCAAGGGAGCGGCGACCCGCCGCGCGACGCCCGTGCCGCCGCGTCGAGCAGCTCGTCGCGGAAGTCGGGGTGCGCGATGGCGGCGAGGGCCTCACCGCGCTGATGGACGGTGAGGCCCTCGAGCTCGGCGGCGCCGTGCTCGGTGACGATGACGTCGACCTGATGGCGCGGGGTCGTGATGACGGCCCCAGCCCCGAAGAACGGGACGATCCGCGAGCGCACCTCACCGTCGACCGTGGCCGTCGAGGGCAGGCAGATGAGCGAGCGCTGGGCGATCGAGAGGCCGGGTCCGGCCGCGAAGTCCTCGGCCCCTCCGATCCCGGAGAACTGACGACCGTCGATCGTGTCGGCGACGACCTGGCCGTGGATGTCGACCGCGAGCGCGCCGTTCATCGTCACCATGCCGGCGTTGCGCGCGATGACGTCGGGCGAGTTGACGACGTGGACGGGGAGGAACGCGACCTCCTCGTTGCCGTCGAGCCAGTCGTAGAGCTCCTGGCTGCCGAACGCGAAGGTCGCGATGCTGAGGCCGTCGTAGATCCCCTTGCGGTTGACGATCTTGTCCGCCTGGTGCAGCCGCAGGCACCCGTCGGTGAACATCTCCGTGTGCAGGCCGTAGCCGCCGCCCTCGTCCTGCGCGAGGCGGGTCGCGATCGCGGAGGGGATCGTGCCGATGCCGGTCTGCAGGGTCGCGCCGTCGGCGATGAAGCGCCGGGCATGGCCGGCGATCGCCTCGTCGATGTCCGCGGCCGGCGCCTCGGGCAGCGCGAGCGGGCCGTCCTCGCTCGCGACGAGGACGTCGATCTCGTCGACGTGCAGCGCATGACGGTGCTCGGGCGGCAGGCCGAACGTGCGCGGGAAGCGGTCGGAGACCTCGACGATGAGGAGCCGCTCGGGGTCCGCCCCCGCGCGGCGGAACTCCTCGATCGTCCCGCCGGCGTGCAGCGAGAGGGAGCACCAGCCGTCGGCGTCCGGGGGCGCGGCCGCCGTGACCATGACGCGCGGCGCCCGTGACTCGAGCAGGGGACCGAACCGCCGGAAGTCCGCCGGGGCGAACCCGATGTTCGCGCCCTGGTCTCGCAGCGCGCGCTCGAACGGCCCGAAGAAACCGCTGAGGAGATGGACGCCGGGCTTCGTGAAGAGATCGGTGCCGACGGCGAGGAGCGCGCCCGCGACCCTCAGGTCGGTCCAGTCCGTGCGCTCGCCGAGGGCACGCATGAGCGCCGGGGGCTGCCCGGGCCCGAGCGGGATCCCGAGCGTGTCCTGTGTCCACACATGTGCGGCGGCGTCGTGGGCGGAGACCGTGGGGGCGGGGGGCACCATGCCCGCCGACGCTATAGCGTTGGCGCATGCAGCGAATCGTCATCGAGCACGACTTCTCCAAGCCCGTGGACCGCGTCTTCGCGTTTCTCGCCGAGCACGAGAACCTCACCCATCTGTTCCCCGCGAAGGTCACCCGCGTCAAGGACGGTGACGACGGCACGCGCAACGGCGCCGGCTCCGTCCGCGCGCTGAAGATCGGCCCCCTTCCGGCGTTCGAGGAGACGAACACGAAGGTGGTCGAGAACGAGCTCATCGAGTACCGCATCACGAAGGGCAGCCCGCTCAAGGACCACAGCGGTCGCCAGGAGTTCTCCTCCCGGCCCGACGGCGGCTCCCACCTGCGCTACGAGATCTCCTTCGGGTCGAAGGTCCCGGGGCTCGACGTCATCGTCGCCAAGGCCCTCGGGCGCGACGTGCGCAAGGGCCTCGCGAAGGTCGACGGGCTCGCCTGAGCCCCACGGGGTGACGGCGTCCGCACGCGGCGGGCGGCGTCACCTCGGCATGACCGGCGGGTACGGTCCTGTACATGGGACACCGACGCACCGCTCTCACCGCCCTCTCGGGCGCCTCGGCGGCGGCCCTCGCCTGGCAGGCGCAGCGCCGGCGCGACGAGCGGGCCGTCGCCGCCGACCCCGAGCACGCGCTCCTCGCGCGTCCGCTCGTCGGCCGCGAGCGGACCGTCGTCAGCGGGGACGGCACCGAGCTGCACGTGCAGGTCCACGGCCGCGAGGACGCGCCGACGATCGTGCTCGCCCACGGATGGACGTGCGCGATCCGCTTCTGGACCCGCCAGATCCACGATCTCTCCCAGGACTTCCGCGTCGTCGCCTACGACCAGCGCGGCCACGGACGCAGCGGTCGCGCCGCCGGCGACTACCGGATCGAGCGCTTCGGGCACGACCTCGCCGCGGTCCTCGAGCAGTGCGTCCCCGACGGAGAGCGCGCGGTCGTCGCCGGACACTCGCTGGGCGGGATGAGCATCGTGTCGTTCGCCGGACTGCACGCGGGAGAGGTGCATGAGCGGATCGCGGGCGCGGCGCTCGTGAACACGGGGATGGGCGATCTCATCCAGAAGGCGCTGATCGTGCCGGTGAAGACCCCGCTCGCGCGGGTCGAGCAGATCGTCGGCGCAGCCGCGCTCAGTGCCCCGCTCCCGCTTCCGAAGGGCACGACGCCGCTCGCGCACCGCGTCGTGCGCTACGTCGCGCTGTCCCCGCAGGCCACGCCCGCCCAGGTCGCGTTCTGCGAGGACATGGTGATCGACTGCCGGCCCGACGTCCGCGGTGCGGTCGGCGGCGCGCTCACCCGCCTCGACCTCCACTCGGCCGTCGAGCGGCTCACGGTCCCGACCGTGGTGATCGCCGGCCGCTCCGACAGGCTCACGCCGCCCGAGCACGCCGAGCGGCTCGCCGCAGAGCTGCCCGACCTCCACGCGCTCGTGATGCTCGACGGCGGCCACATGGGCCCGATCGAGCGCGCCGACGAGGTGACCGCGACGCTGCGGGACCTCGTCACCGCGGTCACCCCCGCCCTCGCGGCGAGCTGACCACGCCGGGCCGGGCCAGGGCCGGTGCGCAGGACGCCCCGGCCCGTGGCGCGCCTAGAGGATCACTTCGCAGTTCTTGACCTTGTCGCGCGAGTCCTTCTCGATCCGGTCTCGCCCCGGCCCGCAGTCGACGACGTCACGACCGCCGCCGACCGAGCGGATCGTGTCGTTGCCGCGCCCGCCGAAGATCCGGTCCGGGTCGAAGCCGCCGTTGATCTGGTCGTCGCCGTCGCCGCCGTAGAGGGTGTCGCGCCCACGGCCGCCTTCGAGCTCGTCATCGCCCGGGCCGCCGACGAGCCGGTCGTTGCCCGTCCGGCCGAACAGCGAGTCGTCTCCCGAGCCCCCGTACAAGCGGTCGTTGCCGCCCGCACCCTCGAGGAAGTCGTCGCCGCCACGCCCGCGGATCGTGTTCGCGCTGTTCGTCCCGACGATGCGCTCGCTCACGCTGCGGCCGGGGCACTTCTTCCGGCGCAGCTGGCAGTTCGGGAGGTTCTCGTACTCGATCGCCTTGCGCACGAGGTCGTCGTCCCACGGCACGCCGACCCCGCGGTAGATGTCACGGAAGCCCGCGAAGGTCGGCGGGCGCACGCCGTCGGGCCGCAGCGTGATGAGCTCACACTGGATGAACTGCGCCCGGAGCTGGCCGCGGGCGCGGCGCGCGGCGGCGTCGCGGCTGAGGAACACGGTGTCGGCCCCCGGTCCGCAGTCCGCGGTCCGCGTCCCGGACCCGACGTGGAGCGCGTCGTCGCCGGCGCCGCCCCGGAGGATCGGGATGACGCGGTCGCTCGTGGCCCAGAGCACGTCGTTGCCGTCCCTGCCCTCGAGCGTCGCCGACCCGTGGTCGACGAGCACGTCGTCGCCCGGGCCACCGGTCGCCACGAGCCCGTTGAACTGACCGGTCCCCGGGAAGAGGATGTCGTTCCCGGGCCCGCCGTCGAGCTTGTCGTTCCCGGTGCCGCCACTGAGGAGGTCGTTCCCCGGGCCGCCGCGCATGTCCCGGTCCTTGCCGGCGTTGCCGATGAGGACGTCGTCGCCGGGCCCTCCGGAGATGAGCTTGTCGTCGCCGAAGCGCGACTCGGCGACGAAGTCGTTGCCGTCACCCCCGCGCAGGATGTCGTCGCCGTCGAACCCGTCGAGCTTGTCGTTCCCCGGGCCGCCCTCGAGGACGTCGTTGCCGGTGAAGCCGAAGAGGTCGTCGTCGCCCTCGTCGCCCTCGAGCCGGTCGTTGCCGGACCCGCCGTCGAGGAAGTCGTTCCCGTCGCCGCCGAAGAGCTTGTCGGGCGCCGAGCCGCCGAACAGCGTGTCGTCGCCGCCGAGGCCGCGGAGCGTGTCACGGGACCCGCGACCGCTGAGGGTGTCGTTCCCGCTCGTGCCGCGGAGGCTGTCGGCGTTGTTCGTCCCCGTCCGCGTGACCGCGTAGGCGGTCGGGACCGCGGCGATGACGAGGGCGAAGACGATGAGCAGCGCGATGCGCGAGCGTGGCGGAACCATGCCCGCGGGAACCCCCGCGTGCGCGGGAAGTTGCGACGGCTTGGCGAGGATCCCCTCGGCGCCCCGGACCTGGCGCGTCGGCGCTCGCGACGGACCGCTCCGGGCCGAGAGCGCTCAGGCCCGGAGCAGCCAGGCGGCGGGGAAGGCCCCGGCCGGGATCTCCCCCGGATACTCGCCGAACAGGCGGTGGGCGAGGTCCCGCGCCGGCCGGCCCGCGAGCAGCGGCCCGAGGTCGCCGACGATGTCGAGCACGCGGATCGTCGCGGCGATCTGGAGGTCCGCGGCGTTGGGCGCCTCCCCGCCGACCACCCCGTCCGCGATCAGCCCGTCCACGTGGTCGAGCTTGGCCGGGAGCCCGGCGAGGTCCTCGGCGAGGCGCTCGCACGAGATCCCGTGGTACTTCCACGCCGCCCGGGCGAACCGGATCGCGAAGTCGGTCCCCGCCGGGTCGAGCGGACCGCCGCCCCCGAGCGTGCCCAGCGCCTCGGGGCGGAAGTGCAGCGCCCCCCAGGGCAGCCGCCGCCCGAGATCCTGGAGCTCCTCGTCACCCCACCGCTCCGCCTCCCGCACCGCGTCGGCCCGGTCACCGGGGTAGAGCGCGGGCTCCGGGGCGAGCTGCTCGAGCCGCTCGAGGATCGCCCGCGACCCGTGCACAGGCTCGCCGTCGACGACGGCCCCCGGGACCGTCGTGCGTCCCGCCCCGTAGATCTCCTCCATGGCGGCCGCGCGGGTCTCGTCCATCGGGAGGTTGATCTCCTCGAAGTCGAGGCCCTTCAGGCGCAGAGCCGCGAGGACCGTCTTGCACGGATGGGACGGCGGAAGGACGTGGACGGTGATGCGGGCGGGTGCGCTCATGTCCCACCGACGCTATCGCCACACGGCGTCCGTCGTCAGCGTCCCGCCGTCCCCGGCGCGGTCGCGTGCACGATCACCCGGCGCCGGCCGCCCGCGGACTTCGCCGCGTACATCGCGCGGTCCGCGGCCCCGAGCAACGCGTCCGCATCGCC
>JBFIDS010000268.1:0-5389 GCA_041603715.1 Paraconexibacter sp.
GGCGCCGCCGTCCGCGTCCGCCGGGATGAAGACCTCGACGAGCGCGCGCAAGGTGCGCATCTCCCGATCGTCGAGGAACGCGCGCTGGTCGGGCTGGACCGCGACGGCGATCCCGCCCTCGGCGAGCGCCGAGCCCGCGAGCACCGCCACCGTGACCGCACCGGCGTCGCGCAGCACCTCCCGCCGCGTCGCGCCCCCTCCCCCGAAGGTCGTCATGGCGCGGGATGGTACGGGGTCGTACCGGGGCGTGGGGTTGGTGCTCCGGAATGTTTCGTGACGGCCCGTGGACCGACCGTCGGCGGCGGGGCCGCCGCCGCGCGTCCGGAGCTCGTCGGCGCGTTCTTGTGGCGTCCGGGCGCCGACTTCGCATCCGCGCTCACGTCGGACGCGAAACACACCGATGACTCTCACGACCCATGCCCGCGCCCGTGAACACGGGCGGCGCCCGACGACGGCGCCGCCGTCACCAGACCCCCCGCCAGCGTGCCCGCGCGCGCCGGCGGCGAGCCGTGCTCACCGAACTGGTGGTCGTGCTCGTCGCGCTCATCGTCGTGGGGTCGGTGGTTTTCGTCTTCTCGACGTAGGGCGCTGACGCCCGCGCGCGCCGCACTGGCGAGGCATGTCGACGCGGGATAGTCTGACCCGCCGACCTCCTGACAGCGCGTGCGCATTCTCATCCATCGCAAGGCCGTCCGCCTGCACTCGACGAAGGACCGCTCCGTCCCGCCGAAGATGGCGCGTCGACTGACCTACGTCGCAGGCGAGCTCGAGGCAGGACGCACGCCACAAGAATGGGAGGTCCTCAAGGAACGCCCGCCGTTCCGCAAGGTCAAGGTGCACCCGCTCCGGGCGATGGCCCGCGCCGTAGACGGCAGCGTCCTGGTGTGGCTGATCCGGGAGCGGGACGATTTCTATAAGCGCATCCGTCGCGTTAACCCGCGCCTCGACCCGAGCGAGTTCAGCGAGCTCCCGGTGGCTACCCGGGCGCGCTCGCGGTTTACCGCGTCGCCCACGCCGTCCGTCAGTGCGCCCCCAACGGGCACCACGGCCGCGACGAAGCGCGACCCTTGGGCCGCCTTCACTGACGCGGAACTCGAGCGGGTGGGCGCGGGGCGAGAGATCGTCCAACGGCTTCGGTCGGCGACGACCTCCAGCGCTGTGCTCGACGACAGCGCCGCTTCCGTACTCGGCGACGACATTGCCCTCCTGCTGGCCGACATAGCCGATCGTCCTGATCGATACCGGCCGATCTTCGACCGGGGCGACACCCCAACGCTGCGTGACGCGGAGGCGACCGACGCGGAGCTTCGGATAGCAGTCGAGGAAGGGCTTGCGCAGGGCGACATCGCCGAGATCAGCGACGAGGAGACACTCGCGAGACTCCTCTCCGGTGATCTGCAGGAATGGATGGTGTTCCTTCACCCCTCGCAGCGCGATCTCGTCGAGTCGGCCTACAACGGACCGGCGCGAGTCAGGGGAGGGCCAGGGACCGGAAAGAGCGTCGTCGCCTTGCATCGTGCGGTTCACCTCGCTCGAACGCACCCTGAAGAGCGTGTGCTCCTGGCCACCTTTGTCAGCACCCTCCCGCGCCTGTGGGAGTCGCTTCTGCGGCGGATCGGCCCTGACGCGGCTCGACGCATCGACGTTCGATGGGTACACAGCATTGCCCGCTCGCTTCGCCCCGAAGACTCCCGCAAGATCGCGAACAGTTCCGAGAAGCGTCGCCGCACGTGGGCAGAGAAGGTCATCGCCGGAGACCTCGCGCTGGTCGGAGCCGTCGGTGGAGACCCCGAGCGCTTGCTCGAGGAGATCGACCACGTGCTGAGTGCCGCAGTTGTCCCCGCGAGCGAGGGCGAGGACCCCCACCCTCTGCGAAACGCACACGACTACGAACGTCTCGAACCGCGCTTCAGGCGCGCCCGCACCCGCGAGGAATGCGAAGCCGTGTGGGCCGCGTACACCCGGTACCGCTCTGCGATTGCGCGCGAGGGGTTCACCGACTACGGCGAGATTCTGCTCGAAGCACACGATCTCGCCACCCCCACCTACGCTGGCGTCGTCGTGGACGAGGCCCAGGACCTGAGTTCCGTCGCCCTGCGCCTTCTCTGGCGACTGGACGCCAGCCCCAACCACCGCGGGTTCATGATCGTCGGCGACGGCCAGCAGTCCATCTACCCAGGAGGGTTCAGCCTGCGCTCCCTGGGCATTGACGTGCGCGGGCGCTCGCGGGCGCTCTCGACCAACTGGCGCACCACGCGACGTATCCAGGCCGCGGCCGACGCCGTCCTCGCAGGCACCACCTTCGACGACCTGGACGATGCGCGCGCCGCAAGCACCACGAGAAGTGCGTCAGATGCTCCCCTGCCGCTTAGGGAGGGCGTGCCTCCCGAGCTCCACGAGCTTGACTGTGTCGGCGAGGAGACAGCGCGGACCCTCGCGCTCGTCCAGGATCGCCTCACGGCAGGACGCCGCCCAGGAGACCTCGCGGTTCTTCTCCCGACCAACACGGCCGTCGCCCAGATCGTCGGCGCGCTCGAGGCTGCGGGGATCGCAGCAGCCTCGGTGAAGAACTTCGATCCGCTTAACGATTCGCGCGTCAACGTCGGAACGTTCCACCGCGCGAAGGGCTTCGAGTTCATCGAGGTGATTGTCGGCGGACTCGGCGCCGGCAGGTGGCCTCATGTCAGCGACGGAACGCGACTCGAGATTACCTCGACCGAGCGCGCCGACCGCGCCCTGTTTGTGGCGATGACGCGCGCTCGTGACCACCTCATGATCGTAGGGACTCGACCGCTGCCCGCGGTGATCAGACAGCTCTCGCCGGAATACGCAGATTGGGTCGGACCGCAAGGCGCGAACCCTGGGGCTGACGAAGATGTCGCAGCGCGCGTTTCTGGCACACGTGTGTCGCAGTTGAACGCGTAAGGGCCTGCTGCACGGATCGGTGACATCGGTTGTACGTGGTCCAAGACCTTCAGAGAGAATGTCTTCATGTCCCGGCCGTTCCCGGTTTTCGTCGCGCGGCGAGTGACGGTCAGTGCACGGCACCTTCCACGGGCAGCCTCACGGTCAATGAGGCAGCGCTAAGCGCTTGCATCTGCATGAAGGCTGCCTCCGCGCGCTCCGTTCGGAAGTTCAGCGAAGCCGCCTCGAGCTTCGCGAGCTCACGGCTCACGAGCGTAGGACCGCTCCTCGCGAGCGTGGAGTCCATCGCGATGATGAGGAGCCGGGTGGAGCGAGTCAGCGCTATGAGCATCGCCTGCGCGACGCGAAGCTCGTCCTCAACGTCGTCGAGCTGACCTCTGAGGTAGTCCGCCGCAGCGTTGGATACCACCACGACGGGCCACTCGCACCCCTTGTGGCTGCGACTCGCCGCCCGAACCACCGTTGACACCGAACGGGCGATTTTTTCTCGACGTACCTCTTTGTGTCGAAGGCCGCAACCTTGGAGTCCGGTCCCACGCGGTACTCACGCATGATTGGCAACAACCCCGCGGTGAGGTCGTCCGTCTCCAGCACAACCGGTCGGAAGCCGACGCGCGCAGAGCGCTTCGGAGACAGCGCGACCGTGCTCGCGGCGTCGCGGGGCAATCCCGCAACGACCACCTTCGCTAGGGGCTCGATCGTTTCGCAGATTCGCTGCGGAACGCGGAACGAGCCAGCGAGTTTCTTGTCGTCACTCCAACCGGGCGGCCCAAGGTTGGGACGGCTGAATGCTCGGCCGAGGTGCACGGATTGCGCCCGGTCTCCAGCGGCGCAGTCGGTGCCGCACGGGGCTCGTCATGCTCGCGAGCAGGCGGATCTCGGCCGGACCAAAGTCCTGAACCTCATCGACGAACACATGGGTGGAGCGCGGAACTTTCCGCTCGTCGAGTTTGGCGTCGGGTGCCAACATCGCTCGGCGCGCCGATTCGAACGACGGGCTCTCGGGCTCAACCATCATCCGCCACACGACTCGTCGCGTTTCCTCCACTAGAGCAGAGCGCTTCGACCCGAGATACTCGCTAAGGGCTTGCAGTCCATCTGCGACGATGACACGTTCGTACTCGCGACGAACGGCAGCGTCGCTCAACCTCGAGTCCTGTGCCCGTTCAGCAGATGAAAGGCGCTGCCGGGCACGCTCGACACCATCGCGACGCGCCTTGTCGCCGACCTCATAGACACCCCCGAGCACGCCGAAGGCCGGTGGCAACTTGTCACGATTCCTGAAGACGATCGTCGTATTGAAACCAGAGCGATCCACGGTGATCGGGCGGACTCAAGGGGTCGTCGCAACACCCGGCTATCGGAACGGCAGCGTAGCGGCGGCCTTGAGTTGTGGTGAGTCCCGCGTGGCGGTCGTCGCGGAGGCTCGCCCGTAGGGCGGGCCGTAGCGGCGATCGCCACGCGCGCGGCTGCGCCCGGGGCCCCGGTGGGTCGTGACGGTTCGTCGTGTCGATTCAGGCAGCGGCGAGGTGCTCGTCGAGGACCTCTGCCGGCGTGCGCCATCCGAGCGTCTTGCGTGGTCGGCTGTTGAGCGCGTCTGCGACGGCGGCGAGATCCTCGGCGCTGTGACGGGCGAGGTCGGTGCCCTTGGGGAAGTACTGCCTGAGCAGCCCGTTGGTGTTCTCGTTGGTCCCGCGCTGCCACGGACTCTGCGGGTCACAGAAGTAGACCTGGAGGCCGGTGTCGATCCGCAGCCGGGCGTGCTGGGCCAGCTCAGCCCCCTGGTCCCAGGTCAGCGAGCGGCGCAGGTGCTCGGGCAGGGCCCCGAGCTGGGCGGCGATGGCGTCGCGCACGGCCTCGGCCCCGGCGCCGGTCACCGCCGGCCCGTTCTTGTCCCGGGGGCCGTCGCGGCCCGGGGTCGGCGGCAGGTGCAAGAGCATGGTGAAGCGGCTCGTGCGCTCGACCAGCGTGCCGATCGCCGAGCGGTCGGTTCCGATGATCAGGTCGCCTTCCCAGTGCCCGGGGACGGCACGGTCGGCGGCCTCCGGGGGCCGCTGGCTGATCATCACCTCCTCGGAGATGAAGCCCTTGCCGCGAGCGCCGACGCGGGCGCGCGGGACGCGCAGGGCGCGGCCGGTGCGCAGGCACGCGACGAGCTCGCGCTTGAGCGCGCCGCGGCCCTGCACGTAGAGCGCTTGGTAGATCGCTTCGTGCGAGACGCGCATGCTCGGATCATCGGGGAAGTCGACCCGCAGCCTGGCCGAGATCTGCTCCGGGCTCCACGCCTGCGCCCATCGACGGTCCTGGCGCCGCGGCTTGTTGCGCCCCTGCCACGGGGAGGTCCTCGGGTCACGTCGGTAGAAGTGGTGTAGCGGGCGCGGTGGTCGCGGGCTGAAGTTCAGTCCGACCACCGTGGCGTCCAAGCTCTTCGGGCTTTTCCACGAGTCCGATGAATGGAGCACCA